>JAOAPG010000350.1 GCA_025462785.1 Acidobacteriaceae bacterium | reverse complement strand
CGCATTGCTGGTAGCGATCGAAGATCTTGTAGCCGGTTTTGCGGGAGATTCCGAACTCCCGGCACAGTTCCGCCATGGGTTCGCCGGCTAGCCGGCGAGCAACAAACTGCAGACGTTCATCCATTACAGAACACTCCTTCCAAGGCATTCACCCCTCCCCAAAGGGAAAAAGTGTAACCTATGTGTCCGGTACGATCTGTTACCTTTGTCTCGGGTCGCTCACTTTTGATTCTCTTTTGATTCTGTTGGGCATTCCCGCTGTGCTCGGATTCCCAAGAATTGCTCGTATTCTTGAGTGTGCCCAGGTAGCCGGACATCGCAAGAAGAACCAAATCTTCGGAGCGGTGAAGATATCGGCTGCCGTTTATAGCGCATCCTGACGCTTATTTTTGCGAATTTTGCCTCAAAGACTTGCGGTCCGTTGCGAGGCCGACGTCGTTATGACATCAGCCACAAACGATTTCGCTTACGACCAGCATAAATAAGTGTAACGGCGATGGCGCCCACCCGCACCAAAACGAAGGCTCGCATTCCGGTTCTCTTTGCTTGTCTTCTATTATGGCGTTGCTCGCAGTAGTACTATGCCAAACGTCGTCACGGGCTACCGCGATGAAGCAACACTCGCCGATGAAGCTGAACAAGCCCTATCAACTCTGTGCTGACTTAACCTTTGGGAGGGGCGGAAATTCAACCGGCAAACCAGGGCATTATGAATGGCTTTGAAACAGTCAAAGGGTTCCAAGACGCCCCCGAAGTGCGAATCATACCCTGACAGCGCAGGTCGTAAAGACACTTCTCCCCTCGATGCTCGCTGCGCCGTTGCCGGGGCCGCCGGTTGTTTGTTGCGCTACGGCAGAACGTAACGAAACGAACTCATGACCATGTTCTCGATTCCTTTTGGTTGAAGCCCACCGGCTCCTGCCCAGGTTTGTCGATATACGTAGGAGTAGGACATGCCCCATTGCACCGTCCCGCGTGGACCCTTATAAAAGCGATACCAGAATCCCGGCTCGACTTCCCACAAATTGCGGGTCTGCGCTTGGCAGGGCTGGGCAGCCGTTGGAACCTGGAGTGCGCAGCCCGAATTGTTGTTCCGCGGCGAGCCGTAACCCACCGGCAAACCCGCAGCATTCAAGTATGCGGCGCGACGGTAATATTCATCTCCGCCGTACAGATACAGATCTAGTCTCAATCCCGGGTGTGCTTCAATGCCGGCCATCGTTTGCAACTCATGAAGAGGGACAATGGTGGCGTTTGGGCGTAGCGTCACATCTGGCCCGAGCCCCGATGCATATCGGCCAATCCCGACACCGGCCATGCCTTCGAGGATCACGTCCAGCTTGTTTTTGACAAGCGGAAGAATCGCTGCGACTCCACCCCCTCCGCCTTCCGTGTACTGGTTGCGGACACCGAACCGGTCGCGAAAGAAGCGGCCTAGGGCTTTCACTTCAAAGTGGCCCCAGCCCGGCTCGAAGGCCACTTTGCCGATAAGATCGGGAGCGAGGTCGGTGGAGATGCCATTTGCCCCTGGAGTGTTGGACAACGTAAATGCACTAACTGGAGTCATGGCATTGCTGCTGGTATTGAAGCCGAAGACATTCGGTGGAGCATTAATTACATTGAGCGTGGTCTCAGGGTTTTCGGCCGCGATCGCCGCCCAAAATTTGTCGCTGAACTTCTTGGTGACGCGCAATGAAAACTGACGAGCCCAGTTGTAGCCGACCACATACTGCAGGTCAATCGTCTCCGGCACCCACTCGTTGCGGAGGGCTATTCCGCTCCGATTCGTGGTTAAGAGACTCCAAGTTTGACCTCCGGAGACTGAGAGCCCATTGTGAAACTCCACCTGTCCCCACAACTGCCGCGAGCGAGGCTGGAAACCAGTGCTCTCGACCTCGTTCGCGGTAACCGCTGCGCCCTCAAAATCGAACTCGGCGTACCCCGATGCTTTCCAGTCTTTAATCTTGCCTTCGGCCAGCAGTGATAAGCGAGTCTCTCGTGCCGTGCCACGAAACTCGCTGAGGTGTGAGTTGGCGGTGCCGGAGAATGGAACTCCGGCAAGAGTACTGATCGCGTCGGCGTTCTCGTTGTGCGTTCGGTATATTCCAGTGGCGTCCAGGAATCCGCCTGGCGTAAGCGTAATGCCCTTAAAGCGAATCGCCAGCGGACCCTCCTGGGCGGTGGCGCTCTCTTGCGCCTGCTGGAGGTTTAGAGCTGTATCGGCTTCGTTGGACCTAAGATCGGACGCCCTGTTGCTAACCCCCAACAAAACGGCGGCGTTCTCATTGGAAGCCTTCGCGTCCGCTTTCTGTTCAGCCCCGGTGACCACGGGCTGGGCCTCGTGAACTTGCTGTTGTAACTGCTGGATGATGGAATCGCGCGTCTGAAGCTGCTGCCGAAGCTGCTCGATCTGTTCCTGTTGTATCTCCATGGCCTTTTCAACTCTCTCGAGTCTCGCGTTGGTGGCCTGAGTTGCGGCCTCTGTGTTAGGGGTCTTGTGTGCATCTCTGGGGACTTTTGCACTATCGTCGTTGCCGAAAGCAAGGGCGATGGCAAGAAGGCAGGCGAGGACAATACCAACTGCTCGTTTCATCTGGATTCCTCCGCACGTGTTCAGGCCTTCGAACCTGAAATGTCGTTGTGACGCTTTTCGGCCGTGGTTGGAATGGGATCACCACGACCATGGCCAAAGTTCGCGCCGTGTGTGGTAAAAGAAGAATTTAAGGATGTGGGTAGCGGGTCAGCTAACCGTCGCCACATACTTGCCAGAGCCCTAAGATGCCAGCGGCCAACTTTGGGGAACAAGAGCATCCAGAATTTATTTTTGTCGGCGGTTGACGTTGAAAGGTCTTGCCCCTGGCCTTGTACGGCTTTGTACTCACGCTTGTCTCAATACACCTCTACGATATCCCCGTTATCCCATGGGTATGGGTGTTCCGAAACTGCCGAATGGTCCAAATTCTTCCCTAGATTCTCTACCTACTCTCAACGATCGTATCTGTCGGGTGATTTGCCCAGCCAGTGGGTCTTTTTCACAGTCCCGAACGGAGATCACATGCGGTGACTTTTGGTGAGGCAGCGCGACCGTAAGTGGTTGGATTGCACATCGGGGCAGAGAATTGCTAGATCGTTGCACGGTCAAACGCTGTACCAGGGGTTCGAATCCGAACAATCTTCCATATCCAGAGCATGGAGTCGGGCAAAGGTGGTCCGAGCCTAAAATTCGTAGCGAGAAATCCGAAACAAAACACCTTCTGTCTGTGGTAGAGCGAAAGTCAAGAAAATCTCATCAGGTATATACATTCACAAAGCAGATCATTGGTGTAATTGATTCCATGACAATGCCAACTTCGCGCCCGAGTAGACTTTGGTGGCTAAAGCAACCAAAGGGCTCGGGAGAAGGAGGCAAATATGATCATAGTTGGTTGTGACTATCACCCGGAGTTTCAACAAATCACGTTTGTGGATACCGATACTGGGGAACTGCAGGAAAGACGGATACAGCATCGCGAGGAAGCGGAGAAATTCTACCGTGATCTGGCGGCGCAGGGAATGAAGGTGCGCGTGGGCATGGAAGCCAGTGGGCATGCGCGCTGGTTTGAAAGACTGCTGGGGGAATCCGCTACTCCCGCTGCCCTGCGACGCTCCGAATCCCGAACCCGCTCTCGTCACCTGCGTCCCCGCCGCGCCTGAAGTCGGCGTAACGCTGGTGATCGTCGGCGTCACCACCGTCAGTTCCACCGAGTTCGACCACACTCCGCCCTGCAGAATCTGTGCCGTCCCCGACTTCGATCCCGAGCGGCACTGGACTCCGATGCCGTCAAGCGCTTGCGCGGATTCTTTTCTCCTGAGGCAAAACGTGTGATTTTCTGGAAGTAACCGCATTGGGTCGCCAAGTCAATGGAAATCGCTGAACCCCCGGGTGGTGCATCGCACAGCGGTCATCAACCAGATTCGTGGCTTTTGCTGCTCGAAACATGGGATCACTCTGCGATAGCCGAAGTGCGCCTCGAAGAAGTGGGGCTTGCTTAGGTTTCTATCTGTCGCAGCGCTAGTTTTGATTTTTGGCTTTGGGCGTGAGCCTGCGCAGGATGAACTCCTGTGTCAGGTTGGCAAGCGCGCGTTCGCCGGTGTTGATAAGGGCAGTCCTAAACACCCTCCCGGCGCCGCGATCCGACGGCGGATAGTATGCAGTCGCGATGGCAGCCGAGGCCAGATCACCACCGATGGTCGAGTAGTTCGGCTGCAGCCGTCCGTTGTCTCCATGGCAAATGAATGTGCTGGAGATTGCGCGCCAAGCGCGAGACTTCGTTGTCCCCGTGCCCTGGTAGAAGTAGCGCGGGTCCTGGTGCAAAAGCGATGGTAGGATGGCCCCGCCGATCATGATGTCGGTAGCGGCGCCGGCATAGGCAGCGCCAAAGCGCTCGCCGTAACCCTTCGCACCCTGGCCATAGGCGGGGACGTCTGCTGCCTGGTTGATGCCGGCAAAGGCGACTACCCCAAAGATCGTAACAGGATCAAACAGGACTTTGGTGGCGAGCTTGAACTTCAGCTTCGTCGTGAGCGGTGCGGCGTTGTGGTCATAGACGACGTAGAAATTGGGGATGAAGCCGAAAACGCGCTGTTGCTCCTCGATCTTGACCTGCTCGGTGGCGATCTCCTCGGGGGAAGGAGCCGGAGCAGCCACATTTATTGTGGTGCGTGCCTCTTCGATATGGAGCTTGCTGCCCGTCAGAATTGCGTATTGACCTGGCTTGAGGATCACCGGGGGTGAGGTCCAGTTTGCAAATCCCTTGGCGCTGATGGTGAGGTGGTAGGTAGTTCCCGGTTCGAGGTCATTGAGTTGGTAGAAACCATTGTCATTTGTCACGACCGTACGGTGGTCTTTGGAGACAGGACCTTCGAGAATAACGGTGGCGCCAGGAACGGTGCCGTCGTTCACATCGGTTACAGTGCCGACGATAGTTGCTGGCTTCGGCTTGGGAGTGTCAGGCAAGAGAGTCAGTTGCTCCTGAGCCTTCGAACTCATCGATCCGCAAAAGCAGACCACTAGTGCAAAGACGCGCCACTTCATCGTGCGTTTTCCATGAATGATCCGCTTCAACATGAGTCTTCCCGAAACAAACTAGGTCAAAGCAACCGGCCGACCAAAGCGAGGCTACGGGAATGTCTCGTAAATCTCTGACTTTAATGAAGAAGAGAAGATCAGGCGGCGATGGTGTCGAGACGTGTCGAAGGCAATGTCGACATGTGTCGACAATTGGTCAGAGCCAGTAAGGCTCTCTCGGAATCGATAAGTGAAGGAGCAAAGTTTCGTTGCAGCGGCATGCTCACGAAGCACGTGATCCAACAGCTCATACGCAAGAAACCTTTGTACGCGATCCATTACGAGCATTCAGAGCGTGGGTATGGTGCAAACAATAAGCGTTGTTATCCGGTCGCTCTTAAACGGATTTTTACGATCAAGAAACGCTCACTAGCAAAGGGTAAGCGGTATTAAAGGGGCCTGGGTACTCGCTCGTGCTCGTAAAGTGGAGACGGCCTTGGTTTGAAGGAGGCGATCACCTCGAAGCCGTTCGTTGGCGAAATACTCAAACGGGGAAAACTGAGGAACACAAAATCGCCACGTGTTCGCCATGACCGGCGCCGCTCCGAACATCAATTCTTCCGGCCGCTCTCGCTACGCCATTTCCTTTCTTCACCGACTCGGTTCCCTGCTTCCGTCGATGAGTTGCAGCAACGGCCGAGTCGAATGCCTTCTTTGGACAGATAGAGGTCTTACAGCAGTGCATTGCTCTTTCAGGAGATCATGCGCGCAGAGAATGACTTGCAAGGGTTCGTTTGGTCTGCCATTTAAATCTGCTCTCCGGCCTTTCCGTTCAGACGGCAATACATCCAAAGTCGTACGGCAAAAGTATTATGTGGATTTGGATTCTTAGAACAATATAAGGAGAGGTCTGAGAAGAGGTTCGTGTGTTGTGGGTAACAGATTGGTAACACACAGTAGGGCACTTTGCATCTTGCTGGATAGCAGCAATTCTTAGACTAAATACCTACTAGGATAAAAGACAATTCATCTAGAGTGCGATGCAATAGTTTGGCAAAATCCGTAGGAAGTTACTCCACGCTCGTTGGAGATCTCTGTCCGACTTCGGGGCTTGGTCATCGTTGATCGTCGAACAATATCGGATTCAGCAGGCTCTGCTCCAGCAGCTTAGCTCGCGCGTTCTGCTCGTGGCCTTCCTTTTGTGCTTCTTGTGCTTCGATCCGCCCGAGGATAGCCGTTGAGAGGTGCCGCCGGGCAAACTGGGCAAACTGCCTAGCGTACAGGAGGTAAATGGCAACATACGCTTGCCATGGCGAGTTCACCTAGGATCTTCTGCACGACGCTAAGTGGACGGGTTATCATTCGCCTGCCGTTTGAGCAGTCGCAGGCTCCATGCCGTAGTCACATACATTGCGAAACATTCCAGTGCAAATGGGAAAAAACCAAAATATCCCGGTATCGGCATCTCAAAGATTTTCCATTGCTGGAACATCGGAAAGACGTAGTGCCACTTCGCAGCCGCCCAATAATTCCAGAACTCCCACAGCCAGCCGCAGACGAAACCAGAAAGCAGCAATGCATAAAAACGGGAGCGTCGGCCTTCGCGGAAATCGCCGATGAGCGACGGCAGACCGAGTTGGTAGTTAATCGGATCGAGGAGAAAGATGAACCCAATCCAGACCAAAACGAACAGCCGTCTGGCCATAGTCTGAGGTAGGATCAGCGGCAGCAGTAAACAGTTTGCGCCAAATACAACCATCCACTGCTGAGCTACACGAGACAATCTGATACTCTCGGCCGGGCGGCACCAGCCGAAGCATTCGATCAGGTCCGCAGTTTGAAAAATTCCTGGCGTAATGGTCGCAAACGACCACGCATATCCGAACACTGCGAGCGGCCAAGCTTGGGGCACGCCAGCATACGTCCAGTTCCGCAAACGAAGATTGTACGCCTCAAAAATCAGCCAGAGTGGGATTGAGAGTAACGCAACCCCGGCAAACTGTCCGGGAGCATCATGCAGACGGGAATGCCCTCGTATGGCGAGGACGGCGGCGTCCGCGAGCAGGATGTAGCAGGTCCATGCGATCGGAGTGGAGTAAGTCGCTACGGGCTGAACGCCGGTGAAAACAAGTATTTGCGCGGATGAGAGCCCAACCAGCGCGACCCAACCATAGAAAGCCAACGACGTTTGCTTATGGCGAAAAAATCCAATTACCAGAATCGATATCGCCAGAAACGTAATCGCGAGCCCCAGTAGCGTCATCGCCTGATGATACCCTGCCATCCGTTGCCGTCACGCTTGCGACCGCACATCCTGGCACAAATTTACAATTACGAATCTCCTCACCTGTGCGCGGGCATATAGAGGCTGGTTAGCGATCATTCGTAGAGTCTCGGTCCCAAGCTGAGTGAGGAGCAAAATTTTCGGCCACACTGGCTTCGCAATGTGTATAGCCATAAATGGGGCTCCGTGCGTCAAGTCCTTCGGAGCACACTCGCCAAAACCTTAAGGACGCGATGATCTATGTACCAGATCTAACTGTTTCTGCTGCCTTCAAATCCTCGAAGGATTCGCAATTGGTGATGGCGAGTCCGTGGCTTTCTTTTGGGCCCACATTTCCCGCTACATTAGCTCATGCTGCCTCGCCAATTCCAAAACCCCAATCGCAGACGAGACTCCGTTTCCAAAGAAGCCGTGAACTTCTTCTGTGACTAGTGTCGGTGCTGTCCTGTCAGATATGCAAGAGATCTCTCCGCGTTATCGCGAAGAGTGGCTACAGAAGATCGAGCATGCCGGCGTGCGTCGGCGTGCCGAGCTACTTCGGAGAGCCGGAAACACAAAGCTGCGAAACTACTACGTCAGATTCCCTGCATCGGTCCGATTCGAGCCGCCCGCTTGATCGCGTTGATGCAGAGGCCGCACCGGTTCCGTAGCAAGCGGCAACTCTGGACCTATAGTGGGCTGGGCATTGAGACCCGCGACAGTGCGCAATATCGCTACGTGCACGGACAACTGCAACGTACGAAAAAACCGCAACAGATTCGTGGTCTCAATCAGAATCACGAAATGAAAGAGATCTTCAA
>JAOAPG010000308.1 GCA_025462785.1 Acidobacteriaceae bacterium | reverse complement strand
TATGCTGACGGGAAAACGCGTGAAAGCTCCCGAAGTCTTGATTCAGCATTATCCTGAATTGAAGAAGATTGCTGATCCGCTTTCCGATGGCTCCAGTTTCAATCTTGCCTTGGCGCTTTGAGACCATCCTTAACATCTTCGAAATTGCCCTGCGGACCCGCAGCCAGTTTGCGAATTGTCCACGAAGGCGTACCCTGCATCTTAAGGGGTTCGGTTGACTTACCGCCCTTCCGCGCCTAATATCGCGGCGCTGGGGATGGAGCCTTCTTCGCTTGCTGGATCAGACCATCTCGCATTACCACATTATCGACAAGCTTGGGGTCGGCGGCATGGGTGTGGTTTACGAAGCGGAAGACACCCGGCTGCACCGCCACGTTGCTCTGAAGTTTCTGCCGGAAGAATTCGTGAAAGACTCGCGGGTGCTGGAACGCTTTCGACGTGAAGCCCGCGCTGCCTCGCAGTTGAACCATCCTAATATTTGTACGATTCACGATATCGACGATAACGAGGGCCATCCTTTTATCGTGATGGAAAAGCTGGATGGCGAGAGTCTTAAGCAGCGCCTCCGCGGGGGTGCGCTTCTCCTGGACGACGCCCTGGAAATTGCGGTGCAAATCGGAAGCGCTCTGATGGCTTCTCACGAAAAGGGAGTTATCCATCGGGACATTAAGCCAGCCAACATTTTCCTGACAAAGAGCGGCCAGGTCAAAATACTTGATTTTGGGTTGGCGAAAGTCGCGCCTGAGCATTCTAGCGGTGAAGCCGCCTATGAAGATTCGCTCACCGCATTGGGAGTGATTCCGGGAACGGCCGTATATATGTCTCCGGAGCAAGCGCGTAGCGAGGAACTTGATCGTCGTACCGATCTATTTTCGTTTGGCGTAGTGCTCTATGAAATGGTCACGGGGAAGAAGCCGTTTGCTGGCACGAACATCGTGACCACCCTGCATTCCGTCTTGAATGATAAGCCTTTGTCTCCTCTGATTTCTAACCCTAGTCTTCCGCCGGACTTAGAAGCGATTATCGGCAAGGCTCTGGAAAAAGATAAAACCAAGCGTTACTGGAGCGCCGATGAAATGAAGGCCGATCTTCAGCGCCTGCAGCGCAAAACTGATTCAGGGATGTCAAAAGCAGAGTTGGAAAAATCGCCGCCGCGCAAAGCTTCGAACACCTTTCAAAGGTCTTCGAGCCGGCTGAAATACCTTCTCATTATTACCCTTGGTTTGCTGATCACGGTTCTTACAGCAGTAGGAATGTGGTGGTTCCGGCAGCGCAGTGGCGGAACGACAGGCTTGAACACAATTGCGGTGCTTCCTCTGCAGAATCTGGGTGGCGATTCTTCGGTCGACTACTTGAGGTTTGCGCTAGCCGACGAGATCGCTAACGTGCTGACTTACAGTCGGTCGCTTGACGTGCGTCCGACAATGGCTACGCGAAAGTTTTCTGGTGCGGATACGGATCCACAAAAAGTAGGACACCAGGTACATGTTGGCGTGGTGCTGGGTGGGCATTTTATGCAGCAAGGAAATCAGCTGATCGTAACTGTGGAAGCGATCAACGTTGCAACTAACCGGATGATTTGGGAAAGTAATCTGCGAGCAAACGCACAAGACTTAATCTCTCTACAATCCCAACTTGCAAGTCAGGTTCGTCAAGGGCTGTTACCCCAACTGGGGGCTTCCGCTGGGTTCATGGAGGCGGGTACGAAACCCAAAAATCAGGACGCCTACGATCTCTATCTGCGCACTCTCGCTATTTCTCGTGACCCGGGGCCAAACAAGGACGCGATCGGAATTTTGGAAGAGGCCGTTCAGCTGGATTCAACATATGCCCCGACATGGCAATCCCTGGGGTTGCGCGATTATTACGACGGAACGTACGGAGACGGTGGGGACGCGATGAGAGAGCGTTCGAAAACTGCGTATGAGCACGCCTTGGCGCTCGATCCGAACTTGAGTGCTGCGGCTGGGAATCTTATCGTTCTGCGGGTTGAGCGCGGAGATTTAGGGAAAGCTTACGATGAAGCGAAGCAAATGGTAACGCGGCGTCCGCAGAGCGCTTTTGCTCACTTCACCTTATCTTATGTCCTTCGCTATGCGGGAATGCTTGATCAGGCAGGCGGCGCGTGTTCAACGGCAATGGCCCTCGATCCTGGAACTTTCGAATTTCGTTCTTGTGCATGGACATTCTTGGAGCTAGGCCAGCCCGAACGTGCGGCGGATTTCATTCGTCTCGATGCTGGGTCCGAATGGGCTGGCTGGATGATGCCCTTCGTCTACCTACGAGAGTCGAAGATCAATGAGGCGAAGCAAGCTGTGCAGAAGGTAGCGGACAATCCACATTACCATCGCGACCTTCTGGAGGTTTGCCTGCAACTTCGTCCTGCTTCGGAACTCGAGGGCATTGTGCATAAGACAGAAGCTGCGGTTTTATCCGATGCCGACCCTGAGCCTCGTTATTATGAAGGCGCACTAATTGCATTTTGCGGGAAGCCGGATTCTGCAGCACGCCTGATTCGCGACGCGATTGATAAGAATTATTGCTCAGGCTCCGCCTTGAGATCGGACCCATTGCTTGGCAAGCTGCGAACCACGCCGGAGTTCAGTCAATTGACGGCAGCTGCCAGCGCGTGCCAAACGAAATTTCAGTCGAGCGTGACTCAGCCTTTGCAATAGGCACGCTCTTTCCCCTAACATGCCCGTGTGCCCTGGAAGATTCTGGTTGTTCTAGCATTTCCAATCATTATCGTCAGTTTATTTGTGCTGTTTTATGTCGCGAAACCGCATTCCAAAAAAGCGACAGTCGTCTTGGTCGACTTTGTGAACAACACTGGCGACACCACGTTCGATCACTCACTGAGTCGGACTCTTGAGAAAGATTTAGAGGGTTCGACATTTCCTCACATCCTTTCGGAAGGTGAGGTGAGGAGCGAATTGCAACTAATGAACGAGCCGACAGCGCAGCCAATTACCGAGGAACTGGCGCGGAAGATCTGTTTACGAGCTGGTAGCAAAGCCATCATCGTTGGATCAATTTCAAAAATGTCCAATAGCTATTCAGTCCATCTCTCAGCCGCGGGTTGCGGCACTCGCGAAATTGTCGCCGATGCGCAGGAGCAGGCGGCTACGAAAGAGGCCGTGCCCGAAGCATTCAAGGTGGCTGCAGCCCAGCTGCGGGTGAAATTCCTGGAATCCCGGTGAACGCTTCCTAGGCTGTTAACGAGGAGGAAAAGTACCCAGCCTTCTGATGCATGTTCGGATACGAACCTTACAAGCACTCAGACGAGTGGAAAGTCATTGGGAGTCGCGCGAAAGAAGCTTTCGTGTTGCAGGAGAGTTTCGACGCCTTTCACCACTTCGCTGCCCGTGCTCTTTGATACCGCGCCCTTAAATCCGGCATTGCGGGCCTCGTGTGCGAGTTCGGTTGAAACTTCTTGCACGGTTAGCAGCAGCATTGGCAGGTTTGGATCAGCTTTCGAAATCGCGCGAGCGGCCTGTAAGCCATTCATCTGAGGCATAGCCAGGTCAAGCACTACCAGATCCGGAGACAGCTCACCAGCCTTTGTGACGGCATCCAGGCCATTGACCGCTTCCCCGCACACCTCCCATTCCGAATGCTCTTCGATCAGGCGACGTAAGAGTCGGCGAATCGGGGAATCGTCGTCGGCAATTAAAATTCGGGTGGACATTCCATAAGTTCCGACTGCGATTACAAGCTGTGACTCACGTCAGCTCGTCTCATTGTCCAAGGACAGCCCCGACAGCACAATACAGCACATTCCCGATGACCAGAGTGTGTAACCTTAGAAACAGATTCGTTATGATGATGAACATCATCTAGAGAAGTGGACATTTTAAGAAGGACCTTCTTTTATTAGCTGATTTGCGCTCCTTTTTCGCATGCGATCCAATAATCCTGCCGCCCCTGATATAAATCCGTGGTTAATTGCCATCGCGGTGATGTCGAGCACCTTCATGGAGGTGCTGGATACGACTGTCGTAAATGTTTCGCTTCCCCACATTGCGGGAAATCTTTCGTCCACAATTGATGAAGCAACCTGGACCCTAACGTCTTATTTGGTTGCGAACGCGATTATCCTGCCGATGACAGGGTGGCTGGCCAGCACCTTCGGACGGAAGCGCCTTCTGATGATGTCCGTTACCGGCTTCACGGTTGCGTCTTTTTTCTGTGGGCTTGCTCCGTCGCTGCCGTTTCTTATTGTCTGCAGGGTGGTACAGGGCGCATGTGGCGGAGGACTGCAACCACTTTCGCAGGCAATTCTTCTGGAATCCTTCCCACCGGAAAAGCGAGGGCAGGCGATGGGATTCTGGGCCCTCGGCATTGTGGTTGCCCCAATGCTTGGTCCCGTTGCCGGTGGATGGCTCACGGATAATTACAGCTGGCGATGGGTGTTCTATATCAATGTTCCAATCGGAATTATAGCGATACTGCTGACTCAGGCTTTTGTTTTTGACCCGCCATATTTGCGCAAAAACGCCATGGGCATTGATTACTGGGGAATCGGGTTCCTGGTGCTTGGAATGGGATCTCTGCAGATTATGTTGGATAAAGGCCAGGAGGATGATTGGTTCGCCTCACACTTCATTGTCAGTTTAGCTGTGCTGGCAGTAATTGGTATTACCGCACTGATTATTCGTGAACTGAAAACCGACCATCCAATTATTGATCTCACGGTATTTAAATACCGTTCCTATGCTATTGGCACTTTCCTGATGACTGCCATTGGCTTTGTCCTCTATGGCAGCACGGTTCTGTTGCCGCTCCTCATGCAGGAGTTGCTCGGGTACACGGCGACACATGCAGGCGTAACCAACCTGCCGCGCGGAATGGCTTCCTTCCTGTTTATGCCGCTTATCGGTTTTCTGACCGGCAAGGTGGATTCGCGAAAACTCCTCGGAGTAGGGTTGCTGGTTTCCGCCTTTGCGATGTTTCAGCTTTCGCGATTCAGTCTCGATGTGGGCTTCTGGAATTTCTGGTGGCCGTTGATGATGCAGGGTGCGGCATTGGGCTTAGTGTTCGTGCCGCTTACTACCGTTACAAATGACCCCATTCCCCGGGAGCGAATGGGGAACGCGACCAGCATCTTTAACCTGATGCGGAATGTGGGCGCCAGCATTGGAATCTCGATGGTGGAGACCCTGCAGTTCCGCAGGCTTCAAACGCACATCAATGTACTCGGAAAACACGTAAATGCTGAGAATCCATTGGCGATGAGAATGATCGCAAGCATGCGAGGTCTTTTCATATCGCAGGGAAAAGATCCAGCCACCGCTACCAAAGAGGCTCATGCAGCGATTTGGGGAACCGTGCAACAACAAGCCGCCATGCTGTCCTACAACGATGTATTCATGTTCTTGGCGCTTACGTTTCTAGCTATGTTTCCTCTCATCTTTCTGATGACTAAGCCAAAGCGGGGCGGAGCAGCGCCCATGGCTCATTGAAATTACCAGCAAGGCAACCTACTGCTCGTCTTTATTTTCTGTTTCCTTCGGGAGGGGCTTCTCAATCGGCTTTCTGGGCAGCATCTCGTCTCTCATGGCCGCGTTGTAGACAAAATCCGCAACAATGACAGCGGCTTGTTTCAGATCGTCCGGTTGCAGGCGGTCATATACATCCATATTGGAGTGGTGAGTTCGTGTCTCATACTCAATGGGGTCCTGGATGAATTGAAAGCCCGGAATGCCAACGGCGTCAAACGAGAGATGATCGGTTCCACCAGTGTTGCGCATTGTCAGAGTTTTCATCCCAAGGTCTTTGAAGGGCTGCATCCAGGCTTCGAATATCGGCTGCACGGCCGCATTTTCCTGCAGGTAGACTCCCCGAATTTTCCCGGTGCCATTGTCCACGTTGAAATAGGCCGCAACTTTCGCTTGCTCCGGCTTCACTGTGACAGGTCCTGCTTCGCGGCGTATGAGAGTGGGCATGCCTTTCATGACAGGTTCGTCCATTGCAGGACGTGAACCGAAATGTTGCTGCACATAGTTCTGCGAACCGAGTAAGCCCTCTTCCTCACCGCTCCAGAGTGCGATGCGAATCGTGCGCCGCGGCTTGACATCGAGAGCTTTCAAGATACGCATGACCTCCATCATCACAATCGTTCCCGCACCGTTGTCGGTGGCTCCCGTACCAGCGTGCCAGGAATCGAGGTGCGCTCCCAACATTACGACTTCATCTTTCTTGTCGGAGCCAGGAATTTCCGCGACCGTATTGTATTGCATGGCATTGTCGTCGTAAAAAGCGTTCGCGACGTTGAGCTCAAGCTCGACGTCTTTCTTCTGCTTGAGCAA
>JAOAPG010000307.1 GCA_025462785.1 Acidobacteriaceae bacterium | reverse complement strand
CGATGATTTGCCTAGTACATCCAGCATGTGGACAGTGGATTCATCAATTGGCGGATAAAGCCCTGCCATTCCCACCGACGACCAACCAACAAGGGCGAGCACTGAAAAAAGCAATCGCATAGTCACGACCTTTAGCGGCAATGATAACTGTCGGGAACAGCCGTCCGCTCTGATTGCCGCTGTGCTAGCTCGCCGCTAGGAATCGCACTTAGACGTTCATCATTTGATGCTATGGTTAGTACCTGGAGCTTGTATGAGAACGACCCTCGTGCTTGATGACGATCTCGTACGCATCGCTCAGGAGTTCACTGGAGTATCGGAGAAAGCGGCATTGATTCGTGAAGCTCTCAAGGCCCTCATCGAGCGGGAAAGCGCCCGCAGATTGGCGTCCTTGGGAGGCACAATGCCAGAATTGAAGAATATTCCGCGGCGCCGGCGAAGCGAAACTAAGAAATAGCCGCGCTTTATCAATTCGTCCACGCTTCTGTGGAAACGTAATCTGATGACTGGGAGCTATAGTACTAGTAAGCCCACCTTAGCAACGTTGCTCCCGCAGTGAACCCCGCGCCTACCGACGCCAGCAGTACCAAATCGCCTTTTTTCAATTTACCTTCCTCCATTGCCGTATGCATGGCCAGAGGAATCGTGCCAGCCGTCGTATTTCCGTAGCGGTCGATGTTGATGATTACTTTGTCTTCGCTCAAGCCTAAGCGCTCGGCGGTTGCGGAGATAATGCGCCGGTTGGCTTGATGCGGGATAAACATGTTCAAGTCTGATCCCTTGAAGCCGTTGCGCTGCAGGATCTTTTCGCAAAGTTCCGCCATTTTGCGGACTGCATATTTGAAAACCGCTCCACCGTCCTGGTGAACAAAATGCATTTTCTTGTCCACAGTTTCATGAGTCGCGGGATTCAAACTTCCTCCGCCGGGCATATAGAGCGAACATCCGCCCGAGCCGTCGACTTCATGGATGAAATCGATCATGCCCGTCGAATCATCTTCCGCAGCTTCCAAAATAACGGCGCCAGCACCATCGCCAAAGATGACGCACGTCGCACGGTCTGTGTAATCGATAATCGATGACATCACATCTGCGCCGATCACCATTACTTTTTTGTGCGCTCCAGTCTCAATGAACTGCGTCCCCGTTTGCAGGGCGTACACAAAAGCCGAACACGCGGCTGAAAGATCGAACCCCCACGCGCCCTTTGCTCCGAGCTTGTGCTGCACGAGACATGCTGTGGAAGGAAAAAGCATGTCCGGAGTAACCGTAGCTATCATGATCGCGTCAAGATCCGTCGGCGCAATGCCGCGTTTAGCCAATGCCTTCTTCGCGGCTTCGACGGCTAAATCGCTGGTTGCGACACCCTTCTCAACAATGTGCCGCTCGCGGATGCCGGTACGTTCTTGAATCCATTGATCATTAGTCTCGACCATCTTCTCAAGATCGGCATTAGTCAAAAGGCGGGGCGGGACGTAGGTACCGAGAGCGCTGATCTTTGCTCGGGCTCTTGGGCGTACGGTTTGGCTCAATGGGCTCTCCTAGAAACTTATCTCTTGCGGAACAAAACTCAGATGGACGGATTTCCGATAAAGGTCTAACCCTCTGTTGCCGTTCAACTTACTCTAGCGGAGATTCTCTCATTCCGAAGCAGACTTCTGCTGCTTTTCTTGCGCCTTGCCATCAAAAGTATCCGCTAAATAAATAAGCCAGGCACCGGCTCCCCACTGCACACGCAAGAGCCCGTTACCGTTGCTTCCTTCCGGACCTGGCGGGGTTGGCGGGAATGCGTCGCGTGGGACCGATGCCTGACCTTTTTGATAATACCATCCACCGCCGTTTCTATTCGCGACACTGGTTTCAATCACTTGCGAGCACGCCGACCGTACCCGAACGTACCCTTCCCTTCCTCGTCGAATCACGAAACAATAGATCTCGTGGCCGTAAGTAAACTTCAAACCGGCATAATTCCGCTACCGGTCGCTATCGAGCGCTACTTTGAAGTATCGCTGTATCTGCTGGTGTTGACGGGATTCGGAACCCTCGCCTCCACCGGCGGACTCGATCTGCCAACTGTTGTCTTTGTGGGCACGGCTCTTTTGTTTCGCGGATATTTGTTGGCGGAGCGTCGTAGTTTATTTATCCCAGAACGTTGGACGAGCATTCTCACCCTGGCTTATGCGGCCTTCTATCTGGCGGATTATCTTTTCATCTCACGCGGCTTTCTGAATGCCACCGTACACCTGGTACTTTTCGTGATGGTGGTTCGTCTGTTTTCGGCTCAACGCGATCGCGATCAGTATTTTCTTTCGATCATCGCATTCCTCATGGTGCTCGCGGCTGCGGTGCTCACGGTAAATAGCATTTTTCTGCTGGCGTTCGCCGTGTTCATGCTGATGGCTGTATGCACTTTCATTCTGATGGAGATGAAAAGGGCTGCTGCAAGTACCACCATCCCGGCGCAAAACCCGTCCGTGGAACATGCGTACCGCAAGATGGCATTTTCGATTATGGGCGCGACCGGCGCGATCGTGCTGCTTACTTTGTTGGGCGCGGCTGCTATTTTCTTTGTGCTGCCCCGCATGTCCGGCGGCTACATCAACGCTTATTTGCCTACGAGCGATGTAAGCACAGGCTTTTCGGACCGCGTAGAGCTAGGCCGCATAGGAGAGATCCAGCAATCCCGCTCCGTGGTCATGCATGTTCGGGTTGATGGCGATTCGATCGGAGCGTTCGATCTCAAATGGCGCGGCATCGCGCTCAACGTGTTCGATGGTCGGACCTGGTCCAATCACCACGAACGGCAGATTGTTTCTCGCCTTGTAGATGGCAGCTTTTTGTTGCCCAATGCAGACGCGAAGTTTGCACCGTTACGAGCCTCGTTGCCCGAGCGGCAGATTCACTATCGTGTGCTCATGGAGCCGTTGGGCAACAATGTATTTTTTCTTGCGCCAACTGCAAAATCAGTGACTGGCAACTATCGCGTGATGGCGACAGATGGAGAGGGGGCAGTGTTTGATCTTGATGCTGAGCGTCCCATCGGCATTTACGTGGCGACTTCCAATCTCACTACGCCCAGTGCGGAGCAGCTACGTACCGCGTACGTCGGATATCCGCTTGAGATTTTGCAGAACTACCTACAGGTACCGGCGGAGCTTGACTCGCGCATTCCACGATTGGCCACACAAATTACGTCGCGCGCCGACAACAACTATGACCGAGCCGCAACGATCGAGGCATATCTACAAACTCATTTCGGATACACGCTAGAGTTGTCGCGGACCGTTCCCCGCGATCCATTGGCTGAGTTCTTGTTTGTAAGAAAACAGGGGCACTGCGAATATTTCGCGTCATCGATGGCCGTGATGCTGCGCAGTCTGGGGATTCCTTCGCGGATAGTGAACGGTTTTCACGGTGGCGAATTCAACGATTTGACTTCGCAATATGTCGTGCGGGCCAGCGACGCCCACTCATGGGTCGAAGCTTATTTCCCCGGTTATGGCTGGATCAGTTTCGATCCCACACCCGCGGGGTCCAGTGCAAGCGCCACAAAATGGAGCCGCATGATGCTCTACATGGACGCGTTGCAGTCCTTCTGGCATGACTGGGTCGTCAACTACGATCTCGGACATCAGCTAGCTTTGACCCAGAGCACGACTCGAAGCGGCCGCGAAATGTTTTTAGCTATGCAGCGCTGGGTACGCAGTCACTACGAATCTTTGTTGAGTGCCGTACGAAGAAGTCACGACACGGTTTCGGATTCGCCATCGAGATGGGGTGGCACTGGAGTTGCGACCATCGTTCTGCTCTTGATTGCGGGAAATGCGCGGCGACTTTGGGGAATGCTGGCTAACTTTAGGCTAGCTTCTCATCCGGAGAAGGCACCACAAACAGCAGCAACGATCTGGTATGAACGCATGACGAAATTGACGGCCCGTCGGGGCTGGCGCAAATCGCCCATGCAGACCCCCAAGGAATTCTTGCAATGCATCGAAGATCCGGAGATGCGAAAGCGGGTCGAGCAGTTTACCCGGCATTACGAGAGAGCGCGTTTCGCAGACTCAGCGGAGGACGCCCGCAAATTGCCGGGGCTATACGAAGAGATTTCGACCAGCGAACGGAGATGACATCTTCGTCTTTCCTCTAAAATCCCAATTCGAAATTGCTGCCGTCGCTCCTACGAATTTCCAAGCCTTAAACGCAACCCGAGACTAGCGAAGTGGACTAGTGGGGCTTCTGCGGATCTTCATCGGAACTTCTGGCGGTCTACGTGTGTAAGGCACTTCTGTGACGTACAGATGTTTACTCGTAACATCAAACATTAGCCTGACGATATCCGACATCTGGGATTCCCCCGTGTCTCTGAACTCAATCGCGGGGTCATACCATACGACGGCGGCATCGTTTAAGGGGTCTGATGGGTCTTTGTAATTGTCATTGAAAAACTTTCCAAGCCATTTCTCCATCCTCCCATCCCGAAGAATTCACGCGGAACGAAATCTCCTTACGCTCTCCTGGCTCAAGAGCGGGGATATCAGAAAAATACATCTTGTAGCCCGTCTAACCAAGACGTTATAGGGTCTATCCTCAAGAATCTGGCTGTTTTGCCTCCACAGTTGAAGAGGCCAAAGGAAGGCGCTTCCCATCTTGGCAGCAGTGTCCCATCGCTGCTCTTGAACTGAATTGGCTGCTGCAACACCTCGAACATGATGATCGGTCGCCCATCATGAAGCTTTGCTGCCGCTTGCTCGGCACGTGTATGCTCCTTCCTGCCATGCTAAGAAGAGAGAAATTAGTAGAAGTACGTCTTTTTCGTGGGAGCCGACCACCATTGCATCTCATGTCCGACGCTAACCATCCCGACTGTGGCGGATGCACCGACCCAGCCGTACCACGCGCTAACCACGGCTACCAGCCATTTCCAAGTATCGATCAGCAATTTCATGCGCGAATGTTACTAGACGTGGCAGTACGTGCGTCAAATCCTCCCGACCATGGCTGCGGTGAAACAGGAAAACATTCGCCCAAAAGTGGATCAGGATTGCCCAAATTGACGCTCGCCGCTCCGAAGAGTTGTTGAATAAGTCTCCGCAACAAAATTGTTTCGCGGCAGCGGGTTGCACGTTTTGTAAGTACATGTAAAATGTCCAAACTCTGAATTTCAGAGTTTCTCCTCTATCCAACGGACGGCCCATGACCAAGTTCCCTGCTGTGAGATTTCTCCTTGCAGTTCTAGCTTCAGCATTCTTAATCACTTTTCTCTCAACTGCTTTATTGGCGCAGTCCTCACCACGCATCACCGAGGCGATCGACAATAAGATCTTGACCGTGGTGTCGCATACCACCCATCCGTTTGCGACGGTTGCGAATGATCGCGGCCGCGTTGACTCCAATTTGCCCATGCAGCGAATGGTGCTCCTCTTTAAACCGAGCGAGCAGCAAGCAGCCGCGTTGAAACGCTTGATCGACAACCAACAGGATAAGGCGTCCGTGAATTATCAAAAGTGGCTGAGCCCGGAGCAATTCGCTGCAAAGTTCGGCCCTACGGATAGCGACTTGAAACAGATCACGAAGTGGCTGGCGCAACAAGGCTTTACCGTAGAGACGACCGCTCGCGGAAGGCAATGGCTTGAATTCTCGGGCACAGCTGCGCAGGTCGAGCGCGCTCTTCATACTGAGATTCATCACTACGCAGTAAATGGCGAGACGCATGTCGCAAATTCGACCGACATCTCTCTTCCGCGTGCGCTCACGCCCGTTGTGGCGGGAATCGTAACCCTGCATAACTTCCAGAAGCATCCCTTGCATGGGAAAACGTTTCCGGTCCACCGCGATCCGCAAACTGGAAACCTTGTGCCCGATTTCACAACCTCGAAAGGGAATGCACACTATCTCGCACCTGGCGACTATAGAAAGATCTACAACACAGATCCATTGATCCAGCGCGGTGTTAATGGTTCCGGAGTTTCAATCGCGATTGTCGGACGGACCGACATCGAACTCTCCGACGTGCAAACCTTTCGACAGATTTTTGGTCTGCCCACGAATGATCCTATTTTTACGGTGAACGGTCAGGACCCAGGCGTTAATGGAGATGAACTGGAATCCGACCTTGACGTGGAATGGGCCGGGGCTGTCGCTCCTAACGCGACCATCCAGTTCGTTACTAGTTCATCGACGTTCACGACCGATGGGGTAGACCTCTCAGGCGCCTATATCGTCGACAATGTTGTCGCGCCGATCATGAGCACAAGTTACGGACAATGTGAGGCTTTCCTTGGTCCAACGCAAAACGCGTTTTACAGCACCCTGTATCAACAAGCGGCGGCGGAAGGAATAACCGCTATCGTGTCTTCTGGGGACAATGGGCCCGCTGGCTGTGATAGCCCAGTTTCTTATAATCCAGCTCAAAATGGATTGAACGTCAATGGTCTCGCGTCTACGCCATACAACCTGGCCGTAGGGGGAACCGAATTCAACGAAAACGGCCACGATCGCCTGTACTGGAGTGCAACGAACCGGCCTGATCTGTCGTCAGCTTTGGGTTACATTCCAGAAGCGGTGTGGAACGAGAGCTGCGACCCAACAATTGATCCCACACAGTGCGGCGGTACATATCTGTACTCCCTTTTTGCGAGCAGCGGAGGAGCCAGTAATTGCAGCAATTCCATTGTGACGAACTATCAGGTGACTTGTCTTGGCGGATACAGCAAGCCTTCATGGCAGGCGGGAAAGGGCGTGCCGAATGACAATGTGCGAGATATCCCTGACCTCGCGCTGGGAGCTGCGGGTGGGCATGATGGCTATCTCGTCTGCATCGAGGGTTCATGCCAGACAACGGTCGTAAATGGCCAGACCGTGCTGCAAAGCGCTGCGGTCGTCGGGGGAACATCGGCCGCCGCACCTTCTATGGCAGGCATGATGGCCTTGGTCGAACAGGAGAATGGCGCTTATCAGGGATTAGCAAACTATAGGATGTATCAACTTGCGTCGGCGGATCCACAGTCCGGGTGCAACTCAAGCAAGCTAACCGATCCGACTAAGCAAAATAAATGCGTGTTTCACGATGTGACAGCCGGGACTAACACAGTCCCAGGTCAGCAGGGTTTCTCTGCGACAGCGGGCTACGACATGGCAACCGGCCTAGGAACGGTGAATGCGGCAAATCTGGTCGCGTCATGGACTGGAGCGCAGAAACTCGATTCCACCACAGCTCTTTCCTCGTGGTCGACTACAGCGCAACATGGACAACCGATCGGTCTAAACGTAGCGGTATCTCCGACTACTGGAACGGGCACTCCTTCCGGAGATATTTCGTTTGTCAGTAAGTATGGTTCAGTTTTTGGCGGCACGCTCGCCCATGGAACTCTTTCGGCGGCTGTCTCGAACCTGCCCGGAGGCAAGTACAGCATGACGGCGCACTATCCTGGCAATGCGATGTTCAACGCTAGCAATTCGAGTGCGATCGGCGTTCAAATCACGCCTGAGCCTTCCAAAACCAATGTGCTGGGCTACGTAATAAACCTGGCGGGCATAGTTGTTCCTATCTACGGGCCACTGCTTTATGGTCAGCCACTTGCGTTGCAATACAGCGTGAACGGCAATTCAGGATTCGGATCCGCTACCGGTAATGTGACAATCGACCTCGATCACACGATTAAGCTCGGCACTTTCCCGCTAGATCAAGGCGGCACAGGATGGACGCAAGTAGACAATCTGCAGCCCACCGGATTGGTTCCGGGATTTCACACCTACACTGTCACATACAGTGGCGACAATAGTTTCCTGCCAGCAAAGACCAGCATTTCAGTTACGGTCCGCAAGGTCTGGCCGGAAACTAACACCTTTCCGGTGCCGAACAATATCACCGAAGGCGCACCGCTGCGTTTACTGCTCAGCGTTCCTGGAGGCGGGGTGCATGTTCCCACAGGCACGGTTCAGCTGTATGACAATGGTCGCAAGCTTGGCAATCCGATAGCCCTGCAACCTTACGGAGAGCAAGGACAAGGAATTGCTCAGGCAGTCGCCACGCCAACGCTAGGCGTGGGCAATCATCAACTGCAGACATCGTATTCTGGAGATGCGAACTACTCGCCAGTTAGCATAAGGAATTTCAACTCCCGGCGGGGGATGGTTACGGTCGATGCCGCAGTTGGTAGTTCAACTAAAGTTGATCTGCAGCAGTCTGCTTCGTCAGTAACACTAGGACAATCTGTAACGTATTCCGTTTCGGTGAAGGCTCTCAAATCAGGTGGAGCGGTACCGACCGGCACTGCAAGCCTGGTTGAGGAGAATGGCGGCATTCTCGCTAGCCCAATCCCGCTAGTAAATGGCACAGCGTCGTTCGTACTCCCCTGGAATTTCGCAGGAAAAAGCTCAATCACTGCTGCCTATTCCGGCGACGCCACCTTTGGTCCATTCTCCAGCCCTGTTATAGTTACCACCGTGAACCGGGCAACTCCCAACGTCTCGCTTATCGGGGCGTCGTCGCAAGTTCCTCCGAAGACGCAGACTAGTTTGACGGTTTCTGTGGTCGGGCAACCCGCCAACCCAAATCTCTCAGCTCCATATGGACAGGTTCAATTCTTCGACTCTGTGAATGGATCGGCCATGCACGCACTCGGATTCCCGCAGTACTTAACCACGGGAAATGGTGGCAATCCGATTTACACATTGCCCGTGGTTTTGCCGAGCGGCAACAACATGATCAGAGTTCATTATTTAGGCTCCGGAGATTGGACCGGCGCCGATTCGAATTCAGTCACGGTCGTTGTCCAGTAGAGGATTTCCGGCAGAGTGAGTCTTCGGCTTCTTTGTATTCCAGAGAGCAGTAAAGTCACGCCGAGTGCTTCCGAGTTTTCCGCTCACTCCTAAGAGCGCCACTGAGGGCTTCCTCTAGGGCCTGGAGTTAGCGCTGACTTTTGCTGCCTGCCTGCTCTCGCAATATGTGATTAGTGGGTTTGTTGTTGCGCACGATTACCCACCGTGTTGTCAGATGGCGCAACAGCTGGTAATGTCTTTTCTCTCGCAATTCTCGTTGCCAAATAACCCTATCCAACACGCGGGAGCATTTTAAGTTGGCCACTCGAATAATCATCATTGGCGCGGGACGCGGTGGCCGAGTTCTAGTGGAACTGTTCCACAAGGATCCCACAATCGAGATCGCCGGAGTGGCTGATAAGGATGAAGGTGCGCCGGGGATTGTGCTCGCGCGAGAGTTGGGTTTGCGAGTAACGGCGAACTACCGCGAGTTGCTCACTGCTGAGGCAGCCGATCTGGTCATCGACGTCACCGGGGATCCTGGTCTTGCCCGCGAAATCTACCGCTTAAAGCCCGAAGGCACGGAGGTAGTCGGCGGCAACACAGCGCGTTTCATCACGGAGTTCGCGGGAAACCGAAATAAAGAATTCCTCGAAGATAGGTATCAGCTTGCGCTCAGAGAATTAGAAGGCAGAGCGGACAGCGAATTCATTATTGGAAATAATCCAAAGATGAAGGAGATTTCCGGTCTCATCGCCAAGGTCGCGCCCACTCCCACCACTGTGATGATTCGCGGTGAGAGTGGAACCGGCAAGGAACTTGTGGCGCGTGCCATTCATCGGCACAGTACGCGCAGTAATCAACCGCTAGTGACGCTGAACTGTACCGCACTTTCTCCTGCCTTATTGGAGAGTGAACTCTTCGGCTATAAGCGCGGTGCATTTACCGGCGCATACACCGATAGCAAAGGATTGTTTGAAAAAGCCAGTGGCGGCACCATGTTCCTCGACGAAATTGGCGACATGTCGCTCGAGATTCAAGCCAAGCTCTTGCGAACTCTGCAGACCGGTGAGATTCGAGCCGTGGGGGACATACACACAAGAACAGTTTCGGTGCGAATCATTTGTGCGACCAATCGCAATCTGGAAACTGCCATTCGGGAAGGCTCGTTTCGCGAAGACCTGTTTTACCGCATCAATACATTTAGCATAACGTTGCCGCCGCTGCGTGAGCGTATCGAAGACATCCCCTTTCTCGCCGAGTATTTTTTGCAGCGAGCACGGGCGAAGGTCAATAAGAGAGTCGAATCTATTTCTCAGGAAGCGCTCGCGATGCTCAAAAATTATTCATGGCCGGGAAATCTCCGCGAGCTCGAGAACATTATCGAACGGGCGGTGGTGCTGACATTGTCTTCTGCGATCGAACCCGAGCACCTTCCTTTGCATGTTCAGGACATCGTCTCATTCAACCCAACCCGAGGGTTCAAGCCAAGTAAGGCAGAAGCGATTGGTCACTTCGAGCGAGACGCCCTGTCGAGTTATCTGCTGGAGGCTGGGGGAAACGTATCCCGAGCAGCCAAGTTGGCAAAGATTCCGCGTCGTACTTTCCATCGCTTGATGGCAAAGCACAAGATTGTGGCGCGCCCGTCGTAAGTGACAGCTGATACATTGTTGTCACACATAATGGTCCTTTTTGTCTCTATTCAAACCCCAACATAACCGTCTGTATTTGTAACGCAATGTATTGACGCCTAACACGAGCATGGGTCATATACGTCACACATCAGCCGCGACCATTGTTGCTGAAATCTTCTGTTTGTCGTTTTCTATTACTTATAAATCATAGATTCCATTGTGACTTACCATCGGTCAGATCTCTTCTGAGCGCAATTACCTAAATCTGGCACGCTGCTTGCCCTTATGGAACGCGAGACGCCGAATTCGGCGAACGATTGCGGTGACTTTCTGGGGTGACTCTCAACGAGAAGTCGCTAAGCCATGAAAAGGACAGAGCCGGGAGAACCAGCTCGGCTTTGTCCTAAACGTTGTCGAAGGAGATCTGAAATGGATGGTAACAATTCCGGGGGCAAGCACAAGAGCCGTTGGGCCGCTGGCATTACGCCATACGCGGAGATGGGTTATTACGACGCCGATTATGAACCGAAAGCCACGGACATACTGTGCGCGTTTCGTTTGGTGCCGCAACCGGGAGTCGATCCCATAGAAGCGTCGGCAGCAGTTGCAGGTGAATCCTCTACCGCAACATGGACGGTGGTCTGGACAGATCGCCTGACTCCCTACGAGAACTATCAGGCGAAGTGTTATCGCGTTGATCCTGTCCCGGGCACCGATCAGTACATCGCCTACATCGCATACGACATTGATCTTTTTGAGGAAGGCTCGATTGCGAATCTGACATCTTCGATCATTGGAAACGTATTCGGATTCAAAGCGCTGAAGTCGCTACGACTTGAAGAC
This sequence comes from Acidobacteriaceae bacterium, assembly GCA_025462785.1. Lineage (GTDB taxonomy): Bacteria > Acidobacteriota > Terriglobia > Terriglobales > Acidobacteriaceae > JAOAPG01. The sequence goes on along the minus strand of JAOAPG010000307.1, from coordinate 2,965 downwards.
ATGCGCATTCCTCCGCACTACGCGAAGACTTTTCAGGGACCCGCTCATGGCATCGTGATGGAGCGCGAGTACCTCAACAAATTTGGCCGGCCGCTACTGGGCGCCACTGTAAAGCCGAAGCTCGGACTTTCTGCGCGAAATTACGGGCGCGTAGTTTATGAAGCGTTGCGAGGCGGGCTGGATTTCACCAAGGACGACGAAAACATCAATAGCCAACCGTTCATGCGTTGGCGCGATCGTTATTTGTTTTGCATGGAAGCAGTGAACCGCGGTATGGCGGCGACCGGCGAGATCAAGGGACATTATTTGAACGTCACCGCCGGAACCATGGAGGAGATGTACGAGCGCGCTGATTTCGCTAAAGAGCTCGGCAGCGTGATCGTAATGGTCGACCTGACGATTGGCTACACTGCGATTCAATCGATGGCAAAGTGGGCGCGCCGCAATGGGGTGATCCTTCATTTGCATCGCGCGGGTCATGGCACTTACACGCGACAAAAGACTCACGGCGTCAACTTCCGAGTAATTGCCAAATGGATGCGGCTCGCAGGCGTTGATCATATTCATGCCGGTACAGTGGTCGGAAAACTCGAAGGAGATCCGAACGCGATTCGCGGCTACTACAACACGCTTCGGGCTAACACGCTGGAAGCCGATCCTACGCAGGGTTTGTATTTCGAACAGGACTGGGCCTCATTGCCCGCGACCATGCCAGTAGCCTCTGGTGGCATTCACGCTGGCCAAATGCATCAATTGCTCCACTTACTCGGGGAAGACGTGGTGCTGCAATTCGGCGGCGGGACCATCGGTCATCCCGATGGCATCGCGCAAGGGGCAACCGCAAACCGCGTTGCAGTAGAAGCCATTGTTCAGGCGCGGAACGAAGGTCGCGACTTCCTCAGCGAGGGACCTGAAATTCTCGATAAAGCCGCTCGTTGGTCGCCTGAATTGCGGAAAGCACTGGACGTCTGGAAAGACGTTACCTTCAACTTCGAGTCCACCGATGTGCCGGATGCGGTGCCGACACTTACAGTTTCATAGCAACCAGGAGTTTTTAAGAACCCGTCAGCTGTAATGGAGACGAAATCAATGCGAATCACGCAAGGTACTTTTTCTTATTTGCCGGATTTCACAGAAGAAGAGATCAGAGCCCAAGTCAGATTTTGTTTCGATAACGGGTGGGCATTTTCCATTGAGCACACCGACGATCCTCATCCTCGTAACGCGTACTGGGATATGTGGGGACTGCCAATGTTCGATTTGAAGAATTTGGACGACACGATGGACCAGATCGCCGACTGCCGCAAAGAATTTCCAGAGCACTACATCAAGGTGAACGGTTTTGACCGAACCAAGGGTCGGCAGACCACCACGTTAAGCTTCATCGTGCACCGCCCGACCGAGGAGCCGGGATTTTACCTAGAGCGCACAGAAGCTTCTGATCGCCGTATCCAGTACACGATTCGCCTGAAAGCAGCGAGCACTCACAGCTCAAATAACTAAATTGCGACGCAGGCCATAACGCCATGTACAAGACAGATGCTATTGCCGACACCGAGCCGATTCAGGGAATGAATGACACCTTCGCGGAGGAAAACAATTCCATAGATATCGGCACAGCACACCGTGACTCGAATCTCGACGAAGTCCTGGATGAACTCGACCGTGAGTTGATCGGCCTCAAGCCGGTAAAGTCTTATATCCGGCGAGTTGCTTCGTTGCTTCTCGTAGTTCGTTTGCGCGAGAAGTTTGGTTTGGCAAGCGAGCGTCCCACACTGCACATGTCGTTTACGGGAAACCCGGGCACCGGCAAGACTGCGGTTGCGATGCGGATGGCGAAGATCCTGTATCAGCTAGGCTACTTGCGCCGCGGACATCTTGTAGTTGCGACACGCGACGATCTAGTGGGACAGTACGTCGGCCACACTGCACCTAAAACGAAAGAGATTGTGAAGAAGGCAATGGGAGGCGTGCTCTTCATCGATGAGGCTTATTACCTTTACCGTCCCGAGAACGAGCGCGACTACGGACAGGAATCCGTCGAAATGTTGCTGCAGGCGATGGAAGGCCAGCGCGAAGATCTCGTCGTGATACTGGCTGGATATCAGGATCGGATGAACACGTTCTTCCAATGCAATCCCGGATTTCGCTCTCGTGTGGCCCACCACATCAGCTTTCCGGATTACAGCATAGAAGAACTGTCGGCGATCGCAGAGTTGATTTTGAGCCAGCAAAACTATTCCTTCGATGATGAGTCGCGACAGGCCTTCATCGAATACCTCAACCTGCGGGCGAAGCAGCCTCAATTTGCTAACGCCCGTAGCGTGCGAAACGCAATAGATCGCCTCAAACTACGCCAAGCCAACCGGCTGGTGAATGAAGGAGGATGCGTTTCCAAAGAAGAACTGGCGCGCATTACCGCGGTTGACGTTCGCCAGAGCCGGGTTTTCCAAGGGGGCTTGGACACCGAGATCAGCGACAGTGCGGCAGAAGGCGTACCAGTTGCCCGAACCAAGGAGATGACATGACTAAGCGAAGGCCAATTCTGCTTGGCATAGTGGGAGACAGTGCCGCCGGCAAGACGACCATCACTCGCGGGTTGACAAGGTTGCTAGGACCGGAGCGGGTTACTCACGTGTGCGCCGACGACTACCATAAATACGATCGGAGCGAGCGGGCACGGCTGAATATTACTCCGCTGAATCCCGACTGCAATTTTCTCGACATTCTCGAACTGCACCTCGAGCGTGCGCACTACGGGCAGGCTATGCTGAAGCCTGTGTACGACCACAGCACCGGATCGCTCGTGCGTCCCGAATACGTGGAGCCGCGGGAATTTGTAATCGTTGAGGGCTTGCTAGGATTTCACACGCCTGCGATGCGCCAGTTTTATGACGTAACTGTATTTCTCGATCCACCCGAGGACATGCGGCGCCTTTGGAAGATCAAGCGGGATACGGCGAAG
>JAOAPG010000286.1 GCA_025462785.1 Acidobacteriaceae bacterium | reverse complement strand
GCGTCCGCGTCTTTCTGTCCGACGGCTTTATAGAAAGTCATGTCGGAGGAAGGATTGGCAGTCGTCGCTTTGGCAGCTTGGGGGCGTATGGCACTTGTCCCGGGTGTCGTAGTCGTGACATCGCTGGTTACGGATTTAACGGAATTCTTTCCAGCGGAGAAACCCATTCCAAAAAATACCGCACATAGAGCTACCAGCCCAAAGAAGAGGGCGAGCATCTTACCGGTTCCCAGTGTTATTTCAGTGTCTTCGGATGCTTTGGCCATTTGCAACTCATCATCGCAGCGAACAGATCAATAGGGAAAGCTAGCTGCTAGTAGCAGGTTTAACGGTATTTTCGTCAGGCTTTCCCAATAACTTTTGTAGTCCTGAAAAGAAATCCACTGGAACAGGGAAGATCACGGTTGTGTTTTTCTCCACCCCAATTTCCGTCAGGGTTTGCAAATAGCGCAACTGCACGCTCACTGGCTCAGTCGCTAGCAAATGGGCGGCGTCGACCAGACGCTGCGCCGCGGAGAATTCGCCTTCTGCGTGAATAATCTTCGACCGCTTCTCGCGCTCCGCCTCGGCCTGTTTCGCCATTGCCCGCAACATGGATTCCGGCATATCGACTTGCTTCACTTCAACATTGGTAACTTTTACTCCCCACGGAGAAGTGTGCGTGTCGAGAATACTCTGCAAGCGAAGATTGATTTTCTCCCGATGGGCGAGCAGTTCGTCGAGTTCCTGTTCGCCAAGGACCGAGCGCAGCGTCGTCTGCGCGAACTGCGAAGTCTGGTAAACGTAGTTTGAAACTTCAACTACAGCTTTCCGAGGTTCGATAACACGCAGGAAGATAACGGCGTTTACTTTCAAAGTCACGTTGTCGCGAGTAATGATGTCTTGCGGCGGTACTTCCAGCGCCTCCTGCCGCAGCGAGACTCGCACCATGCGGTCGATTGGCGCGAATACCAGGATAACGCCGGGCCCCTTGGCCTCAGGCAGCAAACGTCCCAGGCGGAAGATTACACCGCGCTCATACTCAGCCAGAATTTTAATAGAGCTGAAAAGATAAAGGGCGACGATGATGATGACGATGGTCGTGAACCCGAACCCGATGTCAAGCACCTGGCCTCCGAACGTAACTTTGTGGGATTGCTTCTTTCGCGGATTGTATCGCACTTAGGCCTGTAAATGCTGATTGTCAGATCTACAAGGGTTAGCAGGTAAGATGCGCGGCCATTCGCCTCGGCGTTGTAGGTTTTTATGCTGGTAGGGCAGGATCGACTTGAAGCTGCAGTCCTTCCACACGTCGTACTATTACAGGCTGTCCAGCAGGCACTACCGCCGACGAAACTGCGTCCCATATCTCGCCATGAACGAATACTTTTCCTCGCGGAGAGAGCATGGTTTCCGCCACTCCTGTTTCTCCGATCAAACCTTGCGGTCCAGTTACGACTTTATTCCGGCGAGCTTTCAGCGCGATATTCATGAGAAATACGGTGATGATCCCGAGGGGAACGCTTACCGCGAGCGCAGTGGCTAAATGCACGCGCATTTCTGGAATGGGCGAATCGACCAGCAACAGTCCACCAAGCGTCAGAGTGGTTATGCCGCCAATTCCCAGAACTCCATGGGTAGCAAATTTTGCTTCCAGAGCGAACAGGACGAATGACGCCAGGATCAAGACTACCGCTGCGAAGCGGGTCGGCAGCAGGTTCAGCGCGAAGACAGCCAGCAGAATAAAGATCACGCCCACCGTTCCTGGAACCACCGCTCCCGGATGGTTAAACTCGGCGTAGAGGGCCAGTGCTCCCACTGCGAGCAGGATGAAAGCAATGTTCGGATTCATGATGTAAGCAAGGATGCGTTGCTTCAAAGTCATGTCGAACATACGAACGGGCTGATTCACTAGGTCGAGCGTAACCGGCTGACCGTCAAAGCGCTTGATAGTTCTTCCCTGCAACTGTTTGAAAAGGTCTTGTTCACTCGAAGCGTCATAATCGATCAAATGCTGCGAGAGCGCTTCCTGATCGGTAAATGACTTGGACTGGCGCACCGCGCTCTCGGCAATTTCGACATTGCGTCCGCGCTTAGAGACGAATGATCGCATGAAAGCAGCAGAGTCGTTCTCTATTTTTTCTTTCATCACGTCGTCCATTTTGCCGCCACCGAGATTGACTGGATGGGCCGCACCCGTGTTGGTGCCCGGCGCCATGGCCGCGACATCGGCACTTTCGAGAATGAAGAAACCAGCCGAGGCAGCTCGGCGTCCGCTAGGAGCTATATAGACGATCACTGGTACTGGAGAAGCAAGGATTTTGTTGATTATGTCGTGAGTGGAATCAAGAAGGCCGCCGGGAGTATTCAATTCGATTAGTAAGGCCTGATCTTTGTTACGCGCGGCTGCCTCCACAGCGCGGCCTATGTACTCAGCGGTGATCGGCTGGATCGTGTCATCCACTACTATCTTTAGGACCTCGGCGGAACAGCGGGGAACCACAGCAAGCAAAGACACAAAGACGAAAAGCGACGCCCCAAACAGTTTGTAAAGACCTTGCGCGGCTTTCGGTGAAGAGAAGAACGACCTCATGGTTTTGGCAGCGGCTGCGCTTTCTGCGCGAGTTTAGCTGCGAGCGTACGCTTCATTGCTATGGCTGTGACATTGGAAGGCTCAAGACGCAAGGCTTGGTCTATATCAGCAGCTGCCGATTCGGTTTTATCTTCGCTTAAATCGAGTCGAGCCAGCACCAGCAGGGGATCCGCGAATTGGCGTTGCCGCAATGCTTCTTGCGCTTCTAATCGGGATCCTGCGGAATCATTATTGGCCTCCAACACACGCGCGAGGCCAGAGTGGGCAAATGCGTTGGTGGGGTCAAGGGTGGTCGCTTCGCGGAATTCTCTGTCCGCTTCCGCAACAAAGCCCTGATTCAGCAATTCGCGTCCGCGGTCAACATGGTAGCGGGCGTGTGTGCGTGGATCTGTTTTTGCTAGCCGCTGTTCCGCAACGGCGTCTATTTGAATAGCAAGCTCACGGAATGTGCTTTCGTTGTAATTCGTGCGAATCCGCTCCAGTGGCAGCCTTACGGCTCCAGTAGTACCAGTTTCCGCCGTGGTCAACTGCAACAAAGAACTGGCCTCCCCATCTGTCGGATGTTCAGCCAACGCTTGGCGAACCTCATGGGACGATCCCGCTAGATCTCCGAAATGGTAAAGAGCCACTGCCAGATTAAAGTGGTAATCTGCGTCGTTCGGATCGGCGTTCACCGCCCTTTGGAAATACTGGACCGCCTCTTTCTGCCCGCGCCTGGAGGCAACAACTCCTAAATTGTTGTAGATCTCTCCGAATGGCAATTTGCTGGCCATAAAAGTAAACGCCGATTCTGCCCGACCATAATCGGCCTTGAAGTAGGCGGCAAGCCCCAAATAAAAATTCGCTTCTTGCGCATGAATGTTACTCACCGGGATTCGAGCCAACCACGACTCCGCCTGATCATATTGCCGATCGCGGTAGTAGCTTTCCCCTAATCGCAAAACTGCCTCCCAGTAAGAGGGATTGAGCCGCGCTGCTTCGCGGAAATGGCGAATTTGTTCCTGGGGAGTTGAAGACATTACACCTCGGACTAGGTTTTCGAAAGCGTCCAGCCGGATCGGTGAAGCCGCGGAAAGATAAGCTTGCTTACTGGTTGAAAACTCCGGGCGAAGAGCATGCAGGATGTCCCATGCCAGCGAGGTCTGCGCTGTGATTAAGTCAACCAGGGCGCCTGATTCGGTTGCCTCCGGCAGAAGTCGCGGATGGTGCATGTCCAGCAACTGCGAAGACGCGCTGAAGATCCTGCCATCGAAGCTGTAGCGGCCAAAGACTACATAATCCACCCCCATGTCTTCCGCTATTCGATAGATAGTTGCACGAGAAGGATGGAGATCCACCGGAATTCCTACGTGATCGTAAGCGTGAATCCGGGCTTCTCGCGGCAGCACAAAGACCGTCGAGGAGTTGAGCCGTTCTTGTAGTAACTCGGGGAAAGATTCTCCGATCCACTCAATACCCGGAGCCTTCGATTGATTTTCAAAGGGGATCACGAGAATTGTTTTTCCAATGGAAATGGGTGCTTGCGCTGGCGCAGGAGCGGAGATTGCGGCCAATAGAACTCTTATGGCGAAACGGCGAAGCGATTTCAAGACAAGACGATTATAGCGGTTTGAGAGTCGATGCTTAGGTTTGCATCGTGCGTTTTAAGCTGACATTCCCATTATCGCTTTGAGACTAACTCGGCTGCCTTGTGCGGCTGCTCGGTACGCGACACCCCCGAGCTTTTCGCTGACGCACTTTCGGCTTTGAGTTCTGCCCATCCGGGCAGCGTGCTGTCCCCCGTGATCAAACGAGCTCCCCTGTCGTATGTGAAGTACGACCATGCCCATTGAAAGAGCACGATGAAGCGGTTCCTAAAACCGATCAGGAAGAAAATGTGGACGAAGAGCCACGCCAGCCATGCCGGATACCCCGAAATATGAATCTTTCCGAACTGTGCAATGGCCGCATTGCGTCCGATAGTGGCCAGGCTTCCTTTATCGACATAGTGAAAGTCTTGCCGCGGCTTATTTTGCAAATCATTGATGATATTGCGAGCGGTCGCCTTGCCTTCTTGCATGGCGGTGGGGGCAACTCCGGGCAGAAGGTTGCCGTTCTTGTCTTTCAACGAAGCGAGGTCTCCGATGACAAAAACTTCGCGATGATCGGGAATGCTCAAATCTGGATTCACTAACACGCGTCCCACTCGGTCAGTCGGCGCGCCCAATTTCTTTCCTAGCGGTGAGGCGGCTACACCCGCTGCCCACAGAATTACTGCTGCCTCGATCCGCTCTTTGCCAACCTGGACATTGCCCGGCTCAATGCCAGTGACCATTGCTGGGGCCTGCACCTCAACGCCTAAACGGCTTAATTGCCTTTCCGCGCTTCGCGAGAGATCTTCGGTATAGGCCGGCAGAATGCGGGGTCCGCCTTCTAGAAGCACAATCCGGGTGCTCTTGGGATCAATGGAGAGAAACTCATCTTTCAGGGCGCGATGGGCAATTTCCGCCAGGGTGCCAGCCAGTTCAACTCCGGTAGGACCGCCGCCAACCACGACAAAGTTGAGCGGGACGTGTCCCTCACCGCTTGCTGCCTGGCGCTCTGCCAGTTCGAAGGCGAGCAGAACCCGCCGCCTGATCTCAAGTGCATCCTCGACAGTTTTCAGGCCAGGAGCCAAAGGCTCCCATTCGTCATGGCCAAAGTAAGATTCTCGCGCTCCAGCGGCCACAATCAGGTAATCGTAGGGAACCTCGAAGTCCTTTAGTTTCACAACTCGCCTTGCAAGATCGAAATCCTCGGCTTCGCAGAGTAGTACTTCTATGTTCCGGTCGCCACGCACAATCCAGCGGATCGGAGCGGCAATTTCTGCCGGGGAAATGCCTGCTGTCGCGACCTGATAAAGCAGGGGCTGAAAAGTGTGGTGGTTCTTACGGTCGATTAACGTGACTTGTACCGGGTGACGGGCTAGCAGGCGGGCAGCACTAAGGCCGCCGAACCCGCCGCCGATAATAACCACACGGGGCTTCTTGTCATCGGACATGGCGTTGTCCTCGAAACTCTAGGCTTCAATCGGGCTTGAGGTTATTGTTTCCTTCGTCACCCGAGTTGCATCTTAACGTTCTTTAGATTCTTCGTATGCCGGTTCAGTTGAAGAGTTTTTCTCAAGATTTGTCGCCAATTGCTTTGAATCCCGCGTCTTTTGCGGGAACCTCACGAACTTGGAGCGCGTTGAACCCTGCTCATTGGGCCAGCTTGGCTGAAGTCGGCCTCGTTTTTGGAGCGATCCTAGGCGCAGTCTGGACTGAGTTCGGTTTCCTAAACAGCTGTTTCATCCTGTTAGCAGCGGCTTCTGTAGTGGTATTTTCGATGCGAGGGGCTTTATCACTGCGGGATCTGGGCCTGAGGCATCCATTCAGGGGTATGTTTCCGATTCTCATTTCTGGGGCCGTGCTGGTGATCTCGATCGGCCTCGTCGGTCCCGCGACTCTGAAAGTCGGCGGTCCGGTTTTCGCATTACCCCTCGCTAAAGCATGGACCTACGTTATTTGGGCCCTGTTGCAGGAGTTCATCTTGCAGTCGTTCTTTTTCGTGCGCCTCGAATCTGTTGTGGGATCCCGACGGGCTACTGTGATTTCCGCTCTGCTGTTCGCCGCTGTCCACGTCCCAAGTCCAGTGTTGACGATTGCGAGCTTTGTCGGTGGATTAATTTTTTGTGAGATGTTTCGCCGTTACCGAAACTTATTCCCCATCGGGCTTATTCATGGAGCATTGGGATTAACTATTGCCGCGAGCTTGCCGGCCGCGTGGCTGCACCATATGCGGGTGGGCATAGGATTCCTTTCTTACCATCCCTGACCCTCCGTCATTTCTTCTCAGCAGGACGTTTGCCACACCATGTAAGTAACTCGCTGGGAGGCGCATCATCGTTTAACATGACGGGGTTAGTCGCGAGCGACGCCTTTGCAATCGCAATCAACTTCATCACAAATAGAAGCTGCAGCGAGCCAGCCCTCCCGGCGCTGGTTCACCTTCTCTGTTCCCTCGGTCGCCGACGTCTTGTTCATCACTCTGCTGCTCGGTCTCAGCTGTGCCGCTCTGGGAAGGTTGTTGCTTCGGGATGCTGATACCGGTTGGCACATTCGCAACGGCCAGCTGATCCTGCAAACACACACCATCACGCGTGTCGATCCCTTCTCCTCAACAATGAACGGGCAACCTTGGTACGCATGGGAGTGGCTCTACGATGTACTTATTGCCATGATTCATCGCGGCCTGGGACTGAACGGAGTAGTGTTCTTCACCGTAGCGCTGATTGCCGCCATTTTCGTGCTGGTGCTGCATATTGACATGCGGCGGGGAGGAACGCTGCTTGTTTCATTGGGATTGGTGTTGCTGGCTCTTGTGGCTTCTACTATCCATTTCCTTGCTCGGCCTCACATCGTCAGCTGGCTCTTCGCTGTGATCTGGTTTGACTTGCTGGATTCGGCAAGTTCCGCCAAAGACAAGGGACGCCTATTCTGGCTGCCCGCCCTGATAGTTTTGTGGGCCAACCTGCATGGTGGATTTCTCTTGGGATTTGTGTTGCTCGGAATTTATCTCGTGGGCGGCGGGGTAGAGTACATCGCTTTTGCGGACAATCGGGAGACCAACGGAAAATGGTTGCGGAGAGTAGGACTTGTTTCCTTGCTCTCCTTTGCTGCCAGCTCACTGAATCCCTTCGGCTATCGGCTTTACGTTCATGTTTATCAATATCTCTCAAATTCATTCCTGATGAATCACATCGGGGAGTTCCTTTCTCCGAATTTTCATGGAGGAGCGGCACTGGGATTCGTGCTGCTTCTATTACTCTCAATGGTCGCTTTGGCGCGCAGCCGGGAAACGATCAGAGTCCCGCAGTTGCTCGTACTTTTATTTGCAGTTTTCAGTGGGCTTTATGCGGCGCGCAATCTTCCAGTTTCCGCGATTCTCATTGCGCTCATCATGGCGCCGATAGCGTCGCGGACCATCGCAGAGGCTCGCGATGATCCGAAGCTCACGCGTTCGGTGCGAAAACTATTTCTTCGCGTCCATTCATTTGGAGAGCGGATGGGGAAGCTCGAGCTCTCCTTCCGTTCGCACATTTGGCTGATCCTCGCTTTTGTTCTAGGGCTGGGAACGGCGATAAATGGCGGTAGGCTCGGTTCGGTTCAGTTCATTAATGCGTATTTCGACCCAAAGCTGTTTCCAGTAGAAGCAGCAGAGGTTATCGCTCAGCGTAATATTCGCGATCCAATCTTTTGCCCGGACTCCTGGGGTGGATACTTGATTTACCGCCTCTACCCGCAAACGAAAGTCGTTGTCGACGACCGACACGACCTTTATGGCGAGCAATTCTTGAAGGACTATTTGAAAGTCGTGCAGGTTGAGCCTTCCTGGGAAAGCGTGCTGGACAATTGGCATGTTAATTGGGTGCTGGTGCCTGAAAATTCCGCACTCATGACCATCATGAAGGTTACGCCGCAGTGGTCCGTGGTTCACGAAGATAAGACAGCCGTCTTGTTTCAACGGTCGGGACACACGTAGAGATTATCGGGTGTCGATGTCGAATCCAAGAATGGCATCGACTTCTACGGGAAGCTTGCCGCGCATGGCAGGACGAAACTTCCAGCTTGGCAGAGCGGCGAGCACTTTGCTGGTTACGTCCGTCCCGTTAGACTCCAGGATCCGAATGTTCTTCAGCAATCCCGCACGATCGAGAACGCAGGCAAACACGAGCCGTGAACGATGCAAATTTGCCGGCACATCGGCGCGTATTGCCTGGGGAGAAACTAGGTCTCCGGCATAGGCGTGAGCAGCGGACTTCGGATCGGCAAACTGCATGACGGCGGTCCCTAGGGCGGTGTCGATATAAATCGTATAGTTGTCGCCCTTCAATGTACCGTACATGTTGAAAGCGCCCCCCGAACGGGAAGTTGCGACGATTGTGATCCCAGGACCTTCTTCCGCTTTGTTTGCATTCGACCGCCCGGGAGCAGCAGGCTGATTCGGGTCGGCTCCAAAGCTGGGCAGCGTGATCGTCTTGTTGCCTCCGCTTACTGATATGCCAGGCATAGCTGGTTTTCCTGCGGCTCCAGATCGGGTACCACCCGGCCCAGGCAAGGGCGATATTCCATTACGTGCGATAGTGTCCGATCCGTGTCCGTCGTTTGCTTTCCCGGCACCGTGGTCTGTACCGGCCACCCCGCTGCCTGCGGCAGCGCCGCGACCTATGCCTGACCCACCGCCGGAACCGCCGAGGCCGGACTTAGCTGCTCCTGTTGGTGACATGGCAGTAGCTCCAGACGCGCTGTTTGGTACGCCAACAGCGGAACCCGGTTGATTTGAAACCACTACGCCGGTTCCTGCTTCTCCGGCGCTCTTGGCGGTCGCCGGCGGCCCGATCACTCCTGCAGACGCGGAATTTCCCAAGCCCCTACCGCGACTTCCGTTCCGTGAACTACTCGAGGAATTCGTTTCTGAAATGGTGGGAGACGGTGCGATTACACCAGGCATTCCCAACCCAGCATTTGATTGATGTCGAATTGAACCGTCACTCAGGCGCTCCGTCGGGGCCACTACACCGCTGCTGCCCAATCCTGCCAAAGTGCGCCGCGCGGCGCTGTTTTCGACTTGCGCGGGTGGCGGAATCACTTGCTTACTCAATTCAGGCCCGAATCCCGGCCCGGACTTCGCTACGTCGCGAGAAAACTGAGGAGCCGGTGCGACTACGGCCGGAGCAGGAAGCGTAAGTTTCGGAGCTAGACTCGTTATCCTTTCCGGGGCGGAAACGGGCGGGGCAATAACCTGGACCGCGGTGTTACCTGGCATATGAAGCAACGCTACGTCGTGTTGGGGCACACTGGGCGAAGGAGCTAGAACTGCCGAATTCATTATTTGGCGAACAGTAATGTCGTCACGACGAAGCTCCGGCGACGGCGCTACAGGGCTCATTGCCATGTCGGGGCGCCGAATAGACGATTGCAGCCCTTTCGTCGGAGCGGGTCCCAGGACTGATTTGTAGGCTAGTAAATTCGCAACCGCTGAATCGGCGCGAGGTAGATTCAGTTTCGGAGCATCCACCACCTTTTCCCGAGCTGTCTCCCCGCGTGCGACGCGAATGGTTTGCGTATCATGATGCGCCTGCTGTCCTCCTGAAATACCAGCGCGTCCGGCTCGGGTTCCGCCCGCGTCCTCAGTTTGAGGCAGTTCGTTCCCGGAGTAGTAGATGACGTCGTACTTGGGACGTGGCGCTGTTTCGTAAGGGCGTACGGTGGACATTTTCCCGGGCAAAACGATGGCAGCAAACAGCAACGCTGCTTCAACTGCCCAGGAAAGCAAGAGACCGCGATAAGGGAACAGTCCTACGGGAGTTTCTGCTGAAAGACGTTGTGGCGAATGACGGAGGGCGGGCCCAATAGATGTTCGGAATTCATCCCACGGAGAAGACCACTCCACTAAGAGTTTGGGGGCGTCGTCGAGGATGGCTACATCATTCACGCAGGTCCGCCTGAATACGTTCGTCCGGTGTAGTAGAGATTTTAATCTGATCGCCTACCGATGTTCCCGTTGAATCGAGAGTAGTTTCGGGAAGTTCGAGTATCGATCTTGCATTTAGCCGAAAGGCGGCCACACGCCAAGGCTTTAGCCCATGTTCCAGGTGAACTATGACCTTGTGATCGTCAAGGTAAGCAACATCGATGGGGAAGCGCATGCCAAAGGTATGCACTCCGCAAGAAGGAATGATCCACAATCCTCTTCCCGACGGAAACTCATGGGAATCGGTGCCCATGAGGCCGCGAAAGCGAGACCAGTGGGTTCCTGCCACAACGAGACGAGTAGCTAGATAGGCGTTGCGGGTCAGATTAAAGGCAGATGCAACTGCCCGTTGGGAAAACATCACAGCTCCCAATTCGCAAACTTCTCACCAACGCGGGACTGCCGGGCAAATGAGCACCGCGCTTTTTGCATTGAGGTACTTCTCATCGCGCCATCTCCGGCGCGAAAGTTCGAATGAGTTGAATAATAGCGGGCCCCAGGCTCACAAGAATGATCGACGGCAGAATAAATACAACCAGCGGAATGACCATCTTGATAGTCGTCTTCGCGGCTTGCTCTTCTGCCCTCTGTCGGCGCTCTGTGCGGAGGGAGTCCGAATGTACACGCAAAGCTTGCGCCACGCTCGTTCCGAAGCGATCAGTTTGTACTAAGGTGGCAACCAGCGCGCGCACATCATTGACCCCGGTTCGAGCTGCAAGATTGCGCAGAGCTTCGGCTCGCGCCTTACCGGCACGCATTTCCAAATTGACCAAATAGAATTCGTCGCTCAGTTCAGGATGCGCATGACGAAGGTCTTCCCCGACTCTCATCATGGCTTGGTCCAGCGCGAGACCCGCTTCCACGCATATCACAGTAAGATCCAAAGCATCCGGCAAGCCCAAAGTAATGCGGCGTTGACGTTTTGCAATCATCCTCTTCAACGCGAATCGCGGCAGGAAAAAACCCATGGCCGGAATTCCCACCAGCAACGTGGGACTACTTGCGCCTGCAGCTAGCGCGATTACCAACGCTAAAAAGGCCAGTAAGACCCTACTTCCAACGTACAAGCTCAAGTGTCGGCTGTCGCGCAGTCCCGCTTCGATCAACCATCCACGTGTTCGCGATACTTCGCTCGGCGATAGAGGTAAAGCCTTACTTAGAGGATCGAGAGCCTGCTCGAACCGCTCCCGGAACGCTGGCTTTTGCTTCAGTGCCGCCTTTTGCCAGCTCAAGGAACGCAAACGCGATCCCAGAACTGACGAAGGAGCATATACGGCAGCGCCGAAGGAGAACACCACTAACGCGATCGTCAGGAACAAAATAACTGCCAATACCAATGCCATGAGCGACTGAACCCGTTTACACCTGTATCTGAATAATCTTCCGAATCACAAAATAGCCTATGGTTTGAAGCGTAATTCCAATAACCAAAAAAGTGTGTCCTAAGGGATCCGAAAACAAAGGGCTAATAAATGCTGGATTCATGACCAGCATGATCACGACGATGATAGGAGGCAGCGCCATCAGGAGAAGCATGGTCAAGCGTCCTTGAGCAGTGTAGACACGCACCTGGCGCAGAATCTTGAAGCGTTCTCGAATCACATAAGAAAGATTGTCGAGAATCTCCGCCAGGTTGCCGCCCGTTTCGCGCTGCAACATGACCGCAGTCACGAAGAACTTTACGTCTACCAGGGGCATGCGTTCAGTCAAGTTGAGCAAGGCATCGCGTACTGGCAGGCCGAATTTCTGCTCCTCGAATAATTTTCTGAATTCCGTGGCTATAGGTTCAGAAATTTCATTGGCAATCAGCTCCAATGCAGTCGTGAAAGCGTGGCCAGCGCGCACCGCACGAGCGAGCGTATCGATTGCCTCGGGGAACAATTCCTCGAATCTTTGAAAGCGTTTATTGCGACGATAGGATGCGTACCAGTACGGCAGGATCGTCCCCACAACCAAGCCAAGCACCCGGGTAAAGGTAGCTTCCCGTGCTGGCATCGAAGCCGTGACCACGACAGCGACCGTGCCAAAAATCACTCCACTTACTACGCATAAGATCAAAATATTCCCGGCCCGGATGCCAAGGTCCGCCTGAGCGAGGAGAGTTTGCAAACTCGACACTTGAGCAGACCGGCGCAGAAGATTATCAAGCGCGGGGATCTTGCTCAACATCTCATCGCGTAAGAGCGCAAGCTCCTCGCTGGGTGCGCGCTCTGCCGATTTCTCTACTGTAGCCAGGCGCTCACGAATCAAACGAGCTTGGGCGCTGCGTTGGTCCAGGAGGGAACCGATCGCAAACACCAGAACAGCCACCAGAAAAAAGGCCGCGATTGCAATGAGGACCGACATGTGAAAGAAACCTCCCGGTTTCCTAGACCTCCATCCTGGAATCGAACAACGCAGGGCGCAGACGGAGCCCGCCGGTTGCGAGGCGAGTGGAGAAACTCGGTCTGATCCCTGTTGCGCGGAACGCGCCTCTCACCTTGCCGCTTTCATCGATCCCCTGGCGTTCGAAGAGAAAAATCTCTTGCATCGCAATAACATCGCCTTCCATGCCTGTCACTTCCGAGAGGCCGACCACTTTACGCGTGCCATCGGCCATGCGCGCAATTTGCACCACCCCGTGAATAGCCGATGCGATCTGAGTCCGCATCGCTCGTTCCGGAATATTGAGGCTCGCCATGGAGAACATATTTTCCAGCCGCGCCAATGCATCGCGTTGAGAATTTGCGTGCACGGTCGTGAGGGAGCCTTCATGTCCGGTATTCATGGCCTGCAGCATGTCGAAGGCTTCTTCGCCGCGAACCTCACCGACCACAATGCGATCGGGACGCATGCGCAGGCTGTTAATAACCAATTGTCGTTGCCGGATAGCGCCCTTTCCTTCAATGTTGGGCGGACGAGTTTCCAGTCGCACCACATGCTCCTGTTTCATTTGCAATTCGGCTGCATCCTCAATCGTTACAACTCGTTCATTGTTGGGGATGAAGCCCGATAAAACATTCAGCAGCGTAGTTTTGCCGGCGCCTGTTCCGCCGGATATCAGGATGTTGAGCCGACCCTTTACCATGGCCGAGAGGAGTTCGAGCATTGGTTCCGTCAGGGATTTATTCTCGATCATGTTACGCGCTGTAATAGGATCGCGGCCAAAGCGGCGAATCGAGAGACATGGGCCATCAATTGCCAGCGGAGGAATAATGGCATTCACACGAGAGCCATCCGGCAAACGTGCATCGACCATAGGAGAGGACTCATCCACGCGACGTCCCACTCGCGACACAATGCGATCGATAATCTGCATTAGATGCGCGTCATCTTTGAAGCTTAGCCCGGTGGGTTCGAGCTTACCGGCACGCTCCACATAAACCCGATCGAATCGGTTGACCAGGATGTCAGATACCGTAGGGTCTTTGAGGAGCGGCTCCAACGGGCCTAGGCCAAAAATCTCATCCAGTATTTCCCGTGCTAGCCGCTCCCGTTCTGCAAAGCTGAGTGGTACGGCCTCGCTGTTTACGGTATTGCGAATGAGCAGCAACACCTCGTCGCGGGCGGCCTGGCCGGGTGTTCGGCCCAGTTTCTCGAGATCCAATCGATCGAGGATCCTGCGATGAAGATCCGCTTTGACCTGCTGGTATTCGGTTCGCTCGAATGTCTGCGCGTTCGCCATAAATTGCGTAGGTCTACACTAAGGCAATTGGTAGCAAGGTTTCCAGACCTAACTGATTTTGAACAACGACCAGGCTGCCCGTTTCACGGTAGCATCGTTTTCGGTAAGCCTGGAGGCCAAACCAGCGAAAGACCGGGCGATCTCGGTGTTGCCGTGCTGCACCAAAGGAATTCCCCGGTCAATTGCAGCAGAGGCCGCGAAGTACTGATTGGGGATTTTCCACAGCAACTTGAGGCCAGCGGCAGCTTCCACATCGGCCTCAGTGAACCCTGGAATCTTCCGAAAACGGTTGAGAACAAGCTGTAAGCGCTCGTTCCCCCCAGTCTGCCCTAAATACTGTCGAATCTGATTGGCGCTCCATAACGAAGCGACATCTGCATGAGAAACCAGCAAGACTGCCTGCGACAGATTGCCCACCAGACGCGCGGAGGCATCGCTTCGGGACGAACCGTCCACGACCACGTAGCGGAATTGACCCACGAGCATATCGAAGAGCCGGGCGAACTCAGCCGTCGAGGGTTCAATCGCAAGGGGAATGTTCGAACCAGCCAACAAATGAAGCCCGGTACTGTGCCGAGTAGTAAAGCTTTCCAGCAGGGAACTATCAAGGCGATGCAAATTGCGGATTGCATCCTCCACCGAGAACAACGGCTTCAGGTTTAGGTGTAGCGCCGTATGCCCAAGTGGCGCCATATCCACCAAAGCTACATTGCCGTGCGCCGATTGCAACGCCAGGGCGAGATTTACTGCGATGGTGGTCGCGCCGCTTCCCCCCTTGGCGATTACAACCGTAAATATCTTCCCGCGAATGCCCTCTTTTTGTACTTTGCGTCGTGCCGCGCTAAGTCGAACGAAAGCTTCCAATAAATCGGTTGGCGTGGGAGGCGATCCAATAAACTCGCGGGCACCAGACCGCATTGCATTCACAATGACTTGCGGCTGAGACATCAGCCCCACGGCGAAAATGGCCGACCCGCTTACCTCTTGATGCAGCAACTCGATCGTCTGCAATGCCGGCGCGGCATCTCGGGGAATGTCCACAAGAATAATGTCCGGCTTGATTGACTGAATCTTTCGCAGGATGGGATCGGTTGCCGCTACGATTAAGCTTGCGACAGCGTGTTCTGTTTTCGCAACTCCGGTACCATCCACCAATAGGTGCAATACGGCGCGCTGTTCATTGTCCGGTGCGACGACTACCACGGAAAGCTCGGACATGGATCTACTCCCTCAACTGCTGATTACTTCTTGTTGCCAGGCGTCTTTGGACCATCAAATTTGTCCTTATCAAGAAACGGCCTCGGGTTGGGTGGACCTTCCGGTGCTTGGACACTTGGCGTAATTCGGTGAACCGTACACAAAACCATTAGCTCCGAATTGCTCTTTTGCAGGTTTTTGCTGCGAAAAAGATTCCCGATAATGGGGAGATCGCCTAACCCCGGTATCTTGTCCCCTACATTTGTCAGCCGATTGTCCATTAATCCAGCAATGACAAAGCTTTGGCCATCTTTGAGCTCGAACTCGGTGTCAGCGCGCCTCGTGCTTAGCGCCGGAATCGTGAAT
>JAOAPG010000441.1 GCA_025462785.1 Acidobacteriaceae bacterium | reverse complement strand
GCTCGTGGCTTCGTCAGATGGAACATAAATCTCAAATCCATCCTCGCCGGTGTAGCCCGTGCGTGCGATAAGAATATTCTTGAGCCCGCACACTGTGCCGAAGGTGAACCAGTACCCCTTTATTTTGGAGAGATCAACGTCCGTGAGCTTTTGCAGCAGCTCGGCGGCCCTAGGACCCTGGATTGCGATTTGCGTAAAATCATCTGAAAGGTTTTCTACCTCGCAATTGAACTCTCTGGCATTATCGCGGACCCAATTGAAATCTTTCTCCCGCGTTCCTGCATTGATTACTAATAGGTAATCCTCCTCCCCCAACCGGTGGACGATGACATCATCTACAAAGGTCCCTTGGGGATAGAGCAGGGCCGAATATTGGGCCTGTTGAATGAAGAGCTTCGAAGCATCGTTCATCGAAATGTGTTGGACGGCTTCGAGTGCCTTTGGCCCAGAAAGGCGTATATCGCCCATATGAGAAACATCGAAAACGCCTACTCCAGTGCGGACCGCATTGTGCTCGGCTATGATTCCGCCCGCTGTGGGATATTCAACGGGCATGTCCCAGCCGTTGAATTCGACCATTTTTGCGCCCATCTGGCGATGAAACGCGTTTAGAGCGGTTTTGCGAACGGCAGGCGTAGCGGCCTCGGCAGCTGACAAAAGAACCTCAATCGGACCAGTGGCTGGGAATAGGAAACTCATTACCCTAACACTTTCGCGGCTGGCGGTTCAACCAGCAGACTGCGAAACGTAGAGCGCTCTGCGTCCTATCTAAACCAGTGGTACCCCAGACTGATCTGGACTCCGTTGAATTCCGGGTTTCTCACCCCCAAATTCGCGTTCGAGATGTGCCAGTAGCGCAAACCAATATCCAACGCTTGCCGCTTTCTTGCGAACACTTCACATCCGCCTCCTCCTCTGGCTGTGAAATTAAAATTTGAGGTGTCCCCGGCTGGAAGATTTGCCGACGTGAAAACGCCTCCCCCCACCAGTTCGACGTACGGTTGCAATCGACCTAAATGGTGACTGCCGTTCCAGCGCAATACGACCGGCTCAAAGCCGCCGCCATAGAGCTTTTCAGGTTCGGAGGCCACGAAGAGCGGGACTAGATCGAGGCCATATTCCAAGCTGCCATGCCACCAACTGTTGCCAATGTTGTGGCTGATCACTTTTCCGAGGAAGACTCCGGCGGTCCAAATTTGCGCTTGGGTGAAAGAATTGCGAGTTTCTTCGCCCGTCGCACCAGCGACCCAAAGGCTGATATCCCAATTCCCATCTTGTCCGGAAAGAGGATCTTTCTCTTGCGCTTCTACCGAGTTACACCAGATGAATAACATCAAGCCAGCAATCAGGGCCCCTTTTGATGGTGTAAGCGCATTCACAACGAATCAGCCATTCTAATCACGAAAAGATTCATCGCCTGCATCTCGGGAGTCGCGATACCAGGGCCGCTTGCCGTGAAGTATATTGGCTCCTCCACGAATTGGGTTCAGGGCACAACGCGTGACGTCAATCAGGAATCGGTTACGCGTGGAGCGCTCCACTCGCCGGGCAATGTGCTTGTCCAACAAGTCCTCGGCTAAAAGCCAGCCCAGACCGCCCACTGGCGTGGTTACCAGATCCACCTGTCCAACGCCGGTGAAGCAATGCTTGGCAGTACACGGCCACGTGCCGTTCTGATTCCACGGCGGACGAGCGCGCGTGCCGTACTTCTCGAACGTGAGTTCGCTGAGAGGGCCTATGTTCCACTGGGTGCTGTAAACCGCATTCCACAAAGTCGCCTTAATCCGACTTCTCCAGTACTCGCGAGTGTTGGAGAATTCGAGTCTCTCCCCTTTGGGATCATTTTGTATTTGAATGTAACTCGTCAGTGCGCCCTGAATTGGATGGCCGACGTAGCTGTAGAGGGCCGGATCACCGTCGTTCCATCCTGCATGAACCCAAGTCGACAGTGATTGCTTGTAGTCCCGCCAATAGTGGTTGAAAGGTACGCCGTTTTCAGAAACCACCCATCGGAAGTCATCTTTGATGACGTATGCCTGCTCAATTGAAAAGAACGTGAATGATTCCAGTAACGCGCGTCGCCAATGAAATCCCTGCTTGCGGGTCGGCTGGGGAGTGACAATACTTGGGGTGAAACCAAGAGTGCTGCTTGTTGCTTTTGGTCCAATCGTTTGTAAAGTCGCAGGCAAGCCTAGACGTTGAGTCGTCACATTCGAGTTTGGCGTGGCGCTTCCGTCCGACGCAATAATCTGCCGAAATTGAATCCGAGTGGAGGAAGCACAGTTCTCAGGAAGTCTCTTGGTCGAATCACATTGTGTCCGCACATGCTGAGCAAAACATACGGCGGACAGAAGACAAAAGGAAAACGTACGTGCTGTTAAACCCATGTCTGCCTGCGTGAATCCCCAAAAAAACACCTCTTCGATGTGAGTGCCTGAAAACCGGTTGCCACCGTTATGCTAATCGGAGCAAATTCACAACGGGCCGTTGCTTTAACGTCCCGCTTCGCAGATAGGTCGAGTACAAATTAACATCGCCTGCGAATAGCTAAACTAATGCATGGAGTCGATCCAGGAATCTTCCCGCGAACAGGACTATCGGAGTTCCATCTCTAAATCCGTAGAGCTAACACGGAATCTGTACAGTTAGGCTTTACCGTATTTCCGAAATAAATACAGCACGTTACCAACAAAGATCGTGGGTTAAACTTTGCTCTCGCATTGCAGATTATGTTCGTGGCATCCTGTAACTATGGGAAACAAAGACGCGCCAAGACGCGAAGCCAAAAAGCCAAAGAAAAAGAAGAGCGCCTAGAAAGAGCGCCCAACCAACACTGCTCCACGATCATGCCTGCCGCGTAATAGCGGCGGGCTAAAGTTTTTATGCTGCCCAAAGCTTCCAGTTACCGACGGAACTTTCGCGCGGCAAAACGAATTGCTAGAGTAGGCGAATGTCCTTCGCCCCAACTAAATTCCGCTGCATGCAATGTGAAATGAGCGAATCGCAATGTGCTTGTGATAAATATTGTGCCTCTTGCCAAGCGCAACTAGATATTCGTCTCTGTCAGGATGGGTTGTACTATTGTGCATCTTGCAGGGAGGCTTGCGATTACAAGGTTGAAGGACCGGAGCGCGGGCGCTGAGTTAACAAACCAGCAGGAGTATCTCGCGACAACAGCTTCCGCGATGTTCTTCAGATCACTACTGCTTCCCGGTATTCTCCGAAAACTTTTCTCATAGTGTCTGAGATCTCTCCTACTGTTGCGTGTGCTTCCACTGCAGCTACTATATTCGGCATCAGATTCGTTCCTGAGCGCGCGGCTTCTTCCACCGCTTTAAGAGCTTCATTGCAAAGCTTCGGATCGCGCCGTACCCTAAACTCCCGCACGCGTTCGACCTGTTGGCGCTCTAGCGTCTCATCAATCCGCTGAATCGGGATGGGCTTCTCTTCCTCAGCCGTGAAGCGATTCACGCCCACAACAATCGCCTCTTCGCGATCCACTTTCTGCTGATATTCGTAGGCGGCATTTTGAATTTCCTGCTGCACGTAACCTCGCTCAATGGCTTTGAGCATGCCGCCTATGGCGCCAATTTTTTCAAGGTAAGCATTCGCGCGTTTTTCAACCTCATTCGTGAGCGTTTCGATGTAGTAGGAGCCAGCGAGAGGATCGATGGTGTGCGGAGCACCGGATTCATAGGCAACAATTTGCTGTGTGCGCAGCGCGATCCGCGCCGCCTGTTCGGTGGGCAGCGCTAGGGCTTCATCGTAGCCATTCGTGTGCAGAGACTGCGTGCCGCCCAGCACCGCTGCCATTGCCTGAACCGCAGTGCGGACAATGTTGTTTTCCGGTTGTTGTGCGGTCAGAGTAGAGCCGGCGGTTTGCGCATGAAAGCGCAGCATCCAGGAGCGTGGATTCTTTGCTTTGAAGCGCTCCCGCATGATCTTCGCCCACATGCGCCGGGCGGCGCGGAACTTCGCCACCTCTTCGAGAAAGTCGCTATGCGCGTTGAAGAAAAAAGAGAGCCTGGGACCAAAATTGTCGATGTCGAGTCCCGCATCGATAGCGGCCTGAACGTAAGCCATGCCGTTGCCCAGGGTAAAAGCAACTTCCTGCACAGCAGTCGAGCCGGCTTCCCTCATGTGATATCCGGAGATGGAGATTGTATTCCACTCGGGTACATTTTCGTTCGCCCATGCAAAAAGATCAGTGATGATCCGCATTGCTGGCTGAATTGGAAAAATGTATGTGCCGCGAGCCACATACTCCTTGAGCACGTCATTTTGCACAGTGCCTGACAGCTTGCGAATATCCGCTCCCTGACGCTTCGCGACTGCTACATACAACGCCAAGAGGATGGATGCTGTCGCATTGATGGTCATCGAAGTAGAAATATTCGTTAGGTCAATTCCATCAAAAAGACGCTGCATATCCTCAATGCTGTCGATCGCCACACCCACCTTGCCGACCTCTCCTATGGCAAGGGGACTGTCAGAATCCATGCCAATTTGTGTCGGGAGGTCGAATGCCACGGAAAGTCCCGTCGTGCCATGGGCAAGAAGATACTTGTATCGCTTGTTGGACTCCTCGGCACTCCCCATGCCCGCATATTGCCGCATGGTCCATAGCCGGCCGCGGAACATTGTCGGTTGCACTCCGCGCGTATACGGGTATTCGCCCGGATAGGACAATTCTTGTTCCTGATTCCAACCTTCGAGATCGGCAGGCGTATAAAGAGAGCGAACCGGGATGTGCGAGGACGTTTGCGGGTCGGCGGGCTTTGTGGGATTTGATTTATCGCTCAAAAGCAGGTCCTTCGACTTGGATCGTCGTTCGCAAGCTAGAGCCAACTATTTGAGCAAACTCTCTTCTCACGATCCCTTCTTTTTCACGCGCCAGAAGGAAGTCAGCCCGAACCATGCAAACATGAGAGTGAAACATGTTGCAACTAGGACCCGGCTGGAGCTGGTTTCTCCCGCATGGTACTTCATATACTCACGGACGAGGATCAACGCTCCGAAGGCGGCCAGGGCTAGGAAAGTGAAACCCGTGATTTCCAGCCAGAGTTGGTTCATCACCTTTCCGGTGTGAGCTACAGTCGTGCGGGTACTACTTCTGAGGGCTCCCCACGTCCGGGTGCGGCTAACCTGTTGGACAGCAATCCGGGCAGCAATGCCTAGCTTGCGAGCTGTCGAGACATTTGCCATTGAGATCGATTTTATCAATTTTCGGAGGTACAATAACGCGTTGCTGGAAATTAGCTCCGAAGCATCACAGCGCTAGGACGCATCTAATCACTTATGACGGTGTTTTTCATTTGTCGCGATTTAACCGGTCGCGATTCTACTAGTCGCAACAAGGGGGATGTGTGGACCAGCAATTAAAACAACTGATGAAAGAGCTGGGAGAGGCAATCAACGAGTCTCTAGCTGACTCGGATTCCATTGCGGAGGTGGTTTCCCGGATCAAGGATGGGGGCTACGATATTTTCCTGGTACTGGAAGCCACAATCGGGGTCAGCAAGCCCGGCGAAAAGTCCAGCGACAAGACTTCCATGGTTACCACTCTTGCCAGCAATCCTGAACTTAAGATCAGCGACCAAGACTTGAAATTCTTGAAGTCGTTGCGCATTAAGATCGAAGAAGACGCGGCCTAGTTTCTTCTCGAAATTTATCCGCCTCATCTATTCGGCGGGCTGGACTCCGAGTTCATCCAAGTGCGTTATAAGATCTGCTGGATCCCGATAAACTCGATAGGCTCCAGCCCGCAGTAGTTCATCTTCGCTGAACCCTCCGGAAAGCAACCCTACTCCCAACGTGCGCGCACGTTGCGCCGCCAAGATATCCCACGTGCTGTCGCCGACAACCATGCAGTCCTTGATGTCGACGCCTAGCCTTTCGGCACATGTTAGAAAGAGATCGGGAGCCGGTTTGGCATTCGCCACCTCATCTGCCGTGACCACGGTTATGCCTCGGCTTACACCCAGCATATCTAATGGTGCCTGCGCGTCTTCGCGTTTGCTGCTGGTGCCGATTGCCGTGGGAATGGACTCCCTAGAGAGAACGGAAAGAAGGTCGTGTGCACCGGGCAAGAGACGAATTTCTCCTTCGCGCTTTTTGTAGGCGTCTGCGTGCAGCTTCTTGAGGTATTCAATTTCTTTAGGATTGAGCTTACGACCGCTGTCGCGAACAAAGGAACGCACGATTAGATCGCCGCTCATCCCGATGCGACGGTGGATGGCGGCGTTCGAGAACAACATGCCCACCTGCTCCAGAGCTTCCCGCCATGCCAGAATGTGCTGGTAGACGCTGTCAATAAGCGTGCCGTCCAAATCAAAAAGAAGTGTCGGTCCTTGCCTTGATTTCTTAGTTCTCTCTTTGCTTCTTTCGTTTGCCATGAACGCTCCATTGGCCAAATATCAGAACTTCGATGATGAATTTCGACCTGGGGCTAAGGGTGAAAGACGATTTTTAGCTACTCACGCTGCGTCCGGGCGGATCAAACACGCTCAGTAGAGAATTCGAAATCCCAAGGGGCAACGGCATGGCAGGAGAAAGAATCCGAAAATACTCTTTTCGGCGTAGTTGTCAAGAAAAGAGCTGCCATGGCAGACTCCAAGCTCACCACGACCCAGCAATTAGAGTCCATGTGGAGTCTTGGTGGTTTAACACTTAAAGAGCTCGTCAAACGAGTTTGGGCTGGGATCAATGAGAATGACCTACTGAGCCGCGCTTCTGAGCTAGCTTATAATTTCATCCTAGCGCTCTTCCCATTATTGCTCTTCCTGGTATCGGTATTCGGTCTCTTTGCGTCCCATGGAAAACTGCTGAGCAGCAATTTGATGAACTACCTGGCAGATGTGCTGCCGCCCTCTGCGTTTGAGATTGTGAATAGAACGATTATGGAGGTGTCCCGGAACAGTGGCGGGGCAAAGGTTACATTCGGCATCGTTCTCACCCTCTGGTTCGCTTCCGGAGGAATGGTCTCAATGATGTCCACTCTGAATGCCGCGTATGCCGTTAGAGAGACACGCTCCTACTTTAAAGTACGCGCCATCGCACTCGGGCTGACGATTGCTGTTTCGATACTGGTGATAATGGCTCTCGGGGTCGTTTTGCTAGGCGGATACCTTGCCGAATTGGCGGGATCAGAACTTCATCTAGGTGCTTTCGCCATACTAGCCTGGAAGGTTCTGCAATGGCCGATGGCCTTGGCTTTCGTGGTCTTGTCTTTTTCGCTTATCTACTACTTTGGCCCGGACCTTAAAGAACAGCATTGGTACTGGATAACTCCTGGTTCCCTGGTTGGTGTCTTGTTATGGTTGGCGGCTTCGTTTGCGTTTCGGGCATATCTCCATTTCTTTAATACCTACAGCAAGACATACGGCTCTCTGGGAGCGGTCATCATTCTATTGGTGTGGTTCTATGTAACCGGATTAGCATTTCTGGTAGGCGGTGAGATTAACGCGCAGATCGAGCACGCCGCAGCGGAACACGGCCATCCGGAAGCAAAAGCTCCAGGCCAAAAAGCCGCCTAAATTCTCGATTCAATCTCAATCCATTCGTTGGGCACGGCATGGCAGTGGACCCAACTGTCCTCTTCATGTACCTCGACGCGTCACTTTCTTGCCGCGATCCTTTGCGTTTCTTTTGTTACCATGGTACATATGTACATGACTGAAACGCGAAGGCCTATTGAAGTAGAGCGGGTCCAGACAGGAGTCCGCCTTGAGAAGCGCCTGCTTAAAGTATTGAAGGCAATAGCGGAACTGAAAGATATGTCACTTGGCGATTTACTCGAGGGGATTGTCCTGCATGCCTTCGAAGGGGCGGTTCCATTCTCTGAGCAAACGCTGAAAGAAATTGAACAGTTCAGAAAGATCTACGGCCTGACGCTAAGAGCCTCTGACAGTCACCAACTAAAGGAGCGACGCCGGTGAAAGTAGGTCCAATAGTGATTTTTCTCTTGGGAGCCATGAGCGGTGCCGGGGCTGCGTTCCTGCATTTTCGCGCTAGCCACTCTTCTGGCAAGCCAGTAGTCCACGTCGAAAATGGATTTGAATTTACCGCCCGCGGGCCTTACAAGACCGTGGCTCCGCTGTTTGGAGCCTATGGAGAGCGCGCATGGGCTGGTGATCATTGGAAGCCTGAGTTCCTTTTTCCTGTGCCAGCACGCGATGTTCAGGGCGAGGTGTTCACAGTGGCTCAGGGACATTTGCGAAGTACCTGGGTCAACACAGCTTTGGATCTGGAGGCGGGACATATTCAATACGTTTACGTCATTCCAGACACACAGGCAGTGCTGATTGATATTCATCTAACCCAGAACGATCCTGTGAATACGGGAGTGAAGGTCGTCTATCAGCGAACGGCTTTGAGCGCGGAGTTTAATGATCATGTAAGTGAGCAGGGCCGGAAGGACAAAGAATCCGGAAAAGAGTGGGAGACAGCGATCAATGCAGCTTTGCAGGCGAATAAAGCAGACTGAGCCTGCACTCGCGCAGATCCATTCCGCCATTGTTTGACTAACGCTTGTAGGTAAGCGAAAATGAATAGTCCGACCAGCAGTTTTCCCTTCATTAGTGGGCCTGTGGCGCAGCTGGGAGCGCGCTTCCATGGCATGGAAGAGGTCGTCGGTTCGATCCCGACCAGGTCCACCAACAACTCAACAACTTACGACGTTCCCTTCTTCCGGTTTAAGAGAGCAAAGGCTCGTGGAGAATTTTTGCGTGCCATTGATGAAAAATGGTTGCGCG
>JAOAPG010000231.1 GCA_025462785.1 Acidobacteriaceae bacterium | reverse complement strand
GATGCTTGATGATCGCTTAACCTGGGAGAAAGTTGAACTGCTGGCTCCGCAGTTCCGCCGTTTCGTACCACTCTTCTGTCACATTGCTTTGCTCCGGAACCGTTTGCCTTCCCGCCATTGCGCTTTCTGGATGAAGCCTTCTTCGCAGCAGCTGGTTTGGGTTTGGAACTTTCTGCGGGTTTGTCTGTCTCTAAGGGCTTCTCCTGATCTTGAGCGGGAAGTTGAGCGTCCGGCGCTGGAGTCACAGGCTTATCGGACTGTGCTTCCGGCGATGCAGGCGAACTCTGGGGACCTTCAGTTTGCGACGAGTTGTCCGGGACCTGCGCCGCTTGCGCAATATTCAGACTTTCTTGTCGTAGCGCAGACCTACCCCATGGGAAAACCAATGAAAACAATCCGAGGATGATGACGAATGGCAAATGAAATTTCAGTTTCGATCAGACGCGAAAACTTCCGTTAAAGCAATTAATCTCAGCAAATTCTACGCTGGCAGGACGGGCAATGCGAATTACTGAGAGGCAAATTAGCTTCTTACAGCTAATTCGTTCAGCGAATCAGATCTTGTCTCAATTAAAGGCAAGCGAAGCCTGAAAGTTGTGCCCCGGCCACTGACTGATTCAAAATCCACAGATCCGTAATGCCACTGTAAAATTTGATAGGTTTGCGCCAGCCCGATCCCGCTGCCTTCTTTCTTCGTGGTGAAGTATAGTTCAAAAATCTTGTCCTGAACTTCGGCCGGAATGCCGCCTCCCTCATCCCGAATCTCAGTGATCACGACATCTTCGTCGCGCCGTGCCGAGATGGACAGGTTTCCGCCCTGCTCCATCGCCTGAACTCCATTCAGTACAACGTTCAGGATAGCTTGCTTCATGAAATCGACATCCGCTCGAACCGTTAACGGCTCCGACGCCAGATCTAGACTAATAGTCACGCCATGCTGTTCGGCATCGGGCGCGGCCAGCGAGAAGACATCTTCCAGCACGCGGCGCAAGTCGACCTCCTCCAGATGCAGATCCCGTGGCCGCGTGAAATCAACCAAAATTTGCACCACCCTATCGAGACGATGAATTTCGCTATCAATGATGTCCATGTGGCGACGGGTATCGGGATCGATCTGTTGCAATTTACTTTGCAACAATTGCAAATGAAGAACGATGGCATTTATGGGGTTCTTTACCTCGTGAGCCACGCCACGTGTGAGACGGCCACTGGCGGACATGCGTCGCGACATCTCGATTTCATCCTCGATCTTCCGCGCGGATTCTGTGTCGCGCATGGTCAACAGCGCACCGATTTGTGTTCCTCGTTCCTGAATGAAATCGAGCGAGACTTCCACGCATTTTCCATTGGGAGCATCAATCTCGTGCTGTTCGACGCTATGCCGCAACCGAAATGCATCCAGAACGATGGCGCCAAGAGACGATTCGGGAGTGAAAATTTCTTTTACCGAGCGGCCTAAAAGCTCGCGTCGTGGGCGGCCAAGGAAAGTCTCAACTGATGCGCTCACCAGCACAACGCGAGCGTCTCGCGTGAACAACATTAGCCCATCCTGCAGGTTCGACATGATCTGATCGACATTGTCCTTCAGGGCGGAGAAGATTTCCCGCGCGTCGCGCATCTGGCGTCCAAGGTGAGCGATCTTGAGAGAAACCAAACCGTATTCATCATGGCTCGTGTCTTCTGCGTCAATAGAGTCAGCGTCGCCCGAAGTCACGCTATCGAGACTTTTGCTTAATCGTTCCAACGGGCCAAGAGCGATGTTTGAGAGAAGGGCGGCAACAACTAACGAAATCAAGATGGCGCTAGCAGAAAGTACGGCCACGTGATGCAGCCATGGGGTAAGTTCATTTTTCAGAAATACCGTCGATACGCCAACTCGAATGCTGCCAAAAGGCGCGCCATTTAGTTGCAAGGGTGTACGGACTTCGTAAATCGTAGGCGTGTTATAGACCAGCCGTAGCTGGCGACGGAACTGCGCATCCTGCAAGATTCCAAAACTCGGGCGATTCGGTAGCTGTTTGCCGATAAGGTCGGGATTAGTGTGCAGAATCGCTTTGCCAGTATTGTCGACAATTGCTGCGTCGTAGATCGTCGGCCAATCCGCGACCACCGATTCGAGCATACTGTTCAGATCGCGATCAGTGCTGAGATAGTAAGCAATTCCGCTGCGAAACGCGGCTGGATTATTGGTGTCAACACGAGTGCTGGTCAAATCGGGGACCGCATTGGTCGCGATAAAAGCTAATTGAGAAGTGAGATTCGAAGCAGTTTCGCCGGATGTACCAACCCTCTGACGCAGCAATTGCGAGATGTAGATATATGAGAAGGCCGCGACCAGTGCGACGACCATAATAGTAATCGCAAGTACGATTTGGGTTTTCCGGCGCATTGTTTTAACTAACCTGCAGGGAAGATAGGAGCGGCCCTGGCAAAGGTTAAATTTCCTCCTTCGCGGGCACTTCCTCTCCCTCCATCTCCTTATCTACCTCATTTTCCTTGTCCGCTGCTTCAGCAGCTGCCGCACTGCCGTACTCCTTAAGCTTATTGTGAAGTGTTTTAAGACTGATCGCGAGAATCTCGGCGGCTCTGGTTTTGTTGTTGTTGGTCGATTCAAGCGTTTTCAGAATTAAAAGCTTCTCGGCTTCTCCCACCGTGGTCCCCACGCTCAACCGGATTCCATCTGAATCATCGGACGAAGTTCGAACCGTGGTCTGACCGAAACCGGGGGGCAGGTGCTTGGTTTCAACCACAGCTCCGTCGCAAACGATGACCGCACGCTCGAGAGTATTGCGTAATTCTCGGACATTGCCCGGCCAGGAGTAATTTCGAAACAGATTCAGAACGGCTTCGCTCACAGTAGCTACTTTTCGGCCGTGCTTGCTACTCATATCGCTCAGGAGAGACTGCACGAGGTCAGGAATGTCTTCCTTATGCTCACGTAAAGGAGGCATGTGGATGTTGAATACATTCAGGCGGTAGTACAAATCGTTGCGCAACTCGCCTCGGGCAACAGCTTCCTCCGGAATCTTATTCGTAGCCGCTAACACGCGAACATCAACGGTTGTTTCTACCTTGCTTCCAAGTCGTCGCAATTTACGGTCTTCGAGGACCCGGAGAAGCTTGGCCTGGGTGGCAATCGGCATCTCGCCGATTTCGTCGAGCAACAGTGTTCCACCTTCGGCTAACTCAAAGCATCCGGTGCGGCGTTCGACCGCTCCCGTGAAAGCTCCCTTTTCGTGGCCAAAGATTTCGCTTTCGATCAGGGTCTCTGGTATCGCCGCACAATTGATAGCCACAAATGGCTTGTTACGCCGCGGACTGAGTTCGTGAGTCGTACGAGCGACCAGTTCTTTTCCGGTACCGCTTGCGCCAGTAATCAGCACGGATGCCGTGCTGGGTGCAACCATTTCAATGAGCCGGAAGATCTCCTGCATTTTTTTCGACGAGCCAATTAAGGTGCCAAGCGATCCAGCGTCCCGTAGTTTCCGCCGCGTGATCTCGAGCTCCACCTTTGCGCCCAGAAGCGACGAGGCATTTTGCAGGATGGTTTTTAGGCGGCTAATGTCGATCGGCTTGGTGACATAGTCATAAGCACCCATGCGCATGGCTTGCACCGCGCTATCGATTGTGCCCTGAGCCGTCACAACAATCACGGCCACCGTTTGGCTGGACGAAGAAAGACGTTCAAGCAGTTCCAGTCCGCCCATGCGTGGCATTTTCAAATCTGTAACGACCATCGATGGTGACCAGCTAGCGATTTTTTCGTAGCCTTCGACACCGTCGCTTGCTGTTTCGGTGCGGTAGCCCCAGGCAGAGATCAGCTCTGCCAGACCGGTGCGCTCGTTGACTTCATCTTCTACAATCAGTACTTTTTCCTGGCTCATAAAATTGTTTGCAAGCTCAATCTACCGGAGAGGGTTCCGAGACTCTGGATATTGGAATCTTAGCAAAGCGTATCAACTTGAGATACTGGAACCTGTCTGATCATATTTTACGTTGATCTACCCTTGTCACCTGAGCAACCCATACGTAAGATTGTACGTCCGATGAACTCCTGATTGTTTTAGCTGCGAAATAACCGCAATCAGCGACGGAGATTCACATCAGCCGTGCAGGGCCCCCGTTTCCAATCCCATTGCTTACCCAGAATTCCTGGAGGAATCTAATGTCAACGTGTTCGACTGTACGTAGTTGGCGTGTACTGCCTGCAGCTATTTTCTTGGCGTTAGCAATAGGTCTGCTTTCGACAAGCGTGTTGGCGCAAGATGAAGGGACTCCGAAGTATGATCTGTTTGTTGGCTATCAATGGCTTCACCCAGGCGGTAAGGTCCCAACCCCGTTCGGGAATTTCAATGCTCCCACAGCATTCAAGATTCCTGATATGCCTGCGGGACTTGGCGCTGCTTTTACCTACAACTTTGATCCGCATTGGGGACTGGAAGCTGATTTTGGACACAACTGGGATCATTACGAAACCACCGGCTCCGTTGGCCCTCGCTTTATGGTGAGGACGGACACCACAAATTACTTTATACACGCGCTTGTGAGTTATAACCGCCTGGCGATCGACGGGCTTAACCCGAGTAACGGGATCGGAGTGATTGCCGGCGGCGGAATGGATCTGAAGTTCACGCATAGGTTGTACTTCCGGCTGTTCGAGGCTGACTATGTCTGGGCTCGTCACAATTTTTCGAGCTACGCGGCACCAGAATTTCCCGATCTGCGTCGCCCCTCGCTGGAAGGCGTGCGGCTGCGGACCGGCTTAGTATTTAATTTTGGTTTCCCAGAAATTGCCACACCGACCGCCACAGTAACAGTGCAGCCGACCGAGGTAATGGTCGGTGAACCTGTCACGGCAACTGCTTCCGGTAGCAATTTCAATCCCAAGCATCCCCTCACCTACAACTGGACTAGCACTTGCGGAAAGATCACAGGCAAGGACACCACGGCAACCATCGACACCAATGGCGCCGCCGCCGGGACCTGCACCGTCACGGTTCATATAACTGATCCGAAGAGGAAAAAGAATGGTGAGGCAACCGCTTCCACTAATTTCACTCTGAAAGAAGTTCCGAAGAATCCCCCGACTTTCTCATGCTCGGCCAATCCAACAACGGTACAAGCCGGCGGGACAGTGACCGTCTCTTGCACTTGCACCAGCCCTGACAATGTTCCTGTCACGGTTAGTGGATGGAGCGCTACCGGAGGAAACATCTCTGCAAACGGAAATTCCGCTACCTTGAATACCGAAGGCGCTTCGCCAGGTACGGTTACCGTCAGCGCAACTTGCAGTGATCAGCGTGGGCTGAGCACTCCGGCAACGACTCAGGTGGCGATAGAGAATCCTCCTCCTCCGCCACCACCACCGCCAACAGCCAGCAAGCTGAGCAGTTGCGACTACCCGAACCCGGCAAAGCCGTGGCGAGTAGACAACACCTGCAAAGCAATTCTGGACGACGTGGCCAAGAACTTGCAGCAAAATGCTGACAATAGATTGGTGATCGTCGGTAATGCTGATCCGAAAGAGAAGCGTAAGAATTTGGCAGCGGAACGCGCTGTTAATGCAAAGGCTTATCTAACGGGCGGCGAAGCTAGGCAGGGAATTGACCCGAGCCGTATCGAAGCTCGGACAGGAAACGGTGGGACCAAAACTGCCGACTTCTGGGTCGTTCCGGCTGGAGCTTCGTTCTCGGGCGAAGGCACCGAACCTGTCAGTCCGAAGGTAAAGGCCATCCCCGACCACCCGCATGCGGCTGCCAAGAAGAAGGGCACCAAAGCTCAATAGACATATGTTTGAAGGGCTGACCAAAGAGCCGGTCGGGATCTCTCGACCGGCTTTCTTGTGTCATCCCTTAAGTAACTTGATCGCGGCGTGCTAGGCTGTCACTCTGAGCCCCGACAGGCATAGTTTCTGCCAGAGGGGTAAAGCTACTTATGAATTGGATCACCAAGCGGTGGTTTTCGCGTAAGCTGTTGATTTCATTATTCGTCGTCCCGTTTTCTGCAGCGACATTGTGGGCCGGTCAATGGACTGCACTAGGGCCAGATGGCGGGGATGCCCGTAGCTTGAGCTCCGATCCGCACAATCCCGATCACGTGTTTCTGGGCACAAGTACTGGGACGATTTTTGAATCGAAAGACGGCGGCCATAGCTGGTCGCGTTTCGCTCATCTAGGAGAAGGTGATAGCTACGTTGTCGACCACATTGTTTTCGATCCCAAGAATCGCAACACGATGTTCGTAGCGGTATGGAGCGTGGAAAACCAGAAAGCCGGTGAGCTCTACCGTTCCCATGATGGAGGCAAAACCTGGGAGACTCTCCCACGAATGCATGGAGAATCCGTGCGGGCCTTAGCAATTTCTGCCTCCGATCCCAAAGTTTTAGCAGCAGGCGCCCTCAATGGCGTGTTTCGCAGCACAAATGGCGGCGACACTTGGGAGCGAATTTCCCCGGTAAGCCAGGAAGTTAAGAACGTCGAATCGATCGCTATTGATCCGAAAGATCCAAAAGTAATTTACGCGGGAACATGGCACCTGGCATGGAAGACTCCGGACGCTGGTGCAACCTGGGAGCACATCAACAAAGGAATGATCGATGATTCCGACGTCTTTTCCGTCATCGTAGACTCTGCGAATCCCTCCGTTGTGTTCGCCAGCGCTTGCTCAGGAATTTATAAGAGCGAAACCGCAGGCGAGCTGTTCAAGAAGATACAAGGCATTCCATTCACGGCACGCCGCACGCGCGTGTTGAAACAGGATCCCAGCAACCCTGACACAGTCTACGCCGGAACCACTGAGGGTTTGTGGAAGACCACCGACTTGGGTAAGACATGGAAGCTCATGAGCAGTCCGGTAGTGGTGGTGAACGATGTCTCGATCGATCCACGTAATTCCTCGCGTGTTCTGCTTGCAACTGATCGCGGCGGAGTGCTGGCGAGCGACGATGGGACGCAAACGCTCGTTTCTTCGAATCACGGCTACACTCATCGTTATGTG
>JAOAPG010000199.1 GCA_025462785.1 Acidobacteriaceae bacterium | reverse complement strand
AATAGGAAGCTGCACGGTCGCAGAAGCTGTATATCCGAGGCTGCGTATGTCCTGATGGCTTATCGGATCAAAACACCGCGTAGAAATGCAAGTCGAGTCAAGTCCGTAGCCCGCGTTCAGAGTTAGCGAAGGAAGGAATTCATTCCACGCCACCTTGACCGCTGCATTTGCTTCTCGAACCGATGCAAGTGCTGCCCGTAGGTCAGGATTCCTGTTTGCAGCGGCCGCCTGTATCTCCTCAAATGTCGGCAGCGGCTCGGGAGTTTGTAAATCATCAACCACAGAGAAATTCTCGTTGAAATCCGGAAACACCAACACAGCAAGTTCAAGACGGCTGCGATTCATCTCCAGTTCCGCTTCCTTCAAGTCCCGCTGCTGCTGTTGGAACTGGATTTGGGCCTTGATTACGTCCGAGTGTGCGACCTCGCCACCATGCTCCAGCTTTTGACTGATGTCAAAAAATCGCTGCGCCTCGGCAAATGCGCTCTGAACCGTCGCAAACTTTCGCTGGGCAACGACAAATCCGTAGTACGTCTGCACCACTGTGACGACCAATCCTCGGGCAGCGACTTCCGCCCGGGCTTTGGCCGCCGCCTCCGCAGCTATAGTACGGCGATACTCAGCCACATTCGCCAGGGAAAAGGTCTGAACACCTTCCACTTGGCCTATGTACTCGTGTACTGCATTGTTGGCGATAAATCTAGGCGAGCCATTCCCGATTCCTTGGGTGTAAAGGTATTGTCCGTTGACGCTCGCGGTTGGCAATGTCGCGGCTCGGCTCTGCACGCGGTCTTCTGTGGCCAATCTAGCTGCGGTGACCGCATTCCGGTAGTCGGGGTTGAGCTTCTTCGCGCGCTCCAGTGCGTCTCGCAA
The DNA here is from genome assembly GCA_025462785.1 of Acidobacteriaceae bacterium. GTDB lineage: Bacteria > Acidobacteriota > Terriglobia > Terriglobales > Acidobacteriaceae > JAOAPG01. Next base: position 3,434 of record JAOAPG010000199.1, on the reverse strand, counting down.
GGTTAAAGTTACTGGAGCTGTATTTGACGATGTGCTCTGAGTCGGAGTTTGACTTGGGTCCGCGGCTACTACTTGGTTTGACGTCGATTGAGCTTGAATAGAGAGCGGGATCGCGCTAGTGACAAGCAGGAGCGCACAAAAACCCTTGCGCCGCAAATACTGTTGATACCGATAATCGTTTGCAAGTGTCATAACTCACCAAAAATTGCAGTGAGAATCTTCGCGAATTAAGGGTTAAGAGAAGCTGAACCGAAAATATAAGATTTCTTAACGAGCGTATGGCACGGAAGATGATAACTCAGCTTCCAAAACGTGCCGTCCCATACTCGCGATCGTTGGTCATAAATCGATTAAATACAGCTTTCTGGCGCCCATTGGGTAGAATACAAACTGTCGCATCTTCTCTCACTATGGATTTCAAAGACTCGAATTATTGGCTCGATACGGTAACTATGCCAACGGGCACCCCTGGAGCTTTCGCGGAACGCGCTGATGTGGCGGTGATTGGGGCGGGATTCACTGGGCTCTCTGCGGCGCGAACCCTCGCTAAAGGAGGCGCAACGGTTGTCGTCCTCGAGGCCAACGGCATTGGATGGGGCGCGAGCTCCCGCAATGGTGGGATGGTTCTCACCGGCCTGAAGCTCAGTACGGAAACGCTAGCCGCGAGATATGGAATGGAAGCTACGAGACGGATGTATGCCGCCTCGCTCGCATCTATCGATCTGGTTGAGCAAATCGTCCGAGAAGAAAATATCGACTGCGACTTCTCGCGTTGCGGTCATCTTGAGGTGGCTTGCAAGCAGTCGCATTTTGAAGGGTATGCGAGATCGGTCGAACTCATTGCTCGCGAGTTTAATCATCAACTGAGGATTGTCCCCAAAGATCAGCTTCGCAGCGAGATCGGTTCGAATATCTATTCTGGCGGCATTGTCGACGAAGTAAGTGCGGGCATTAACCCTGCTCGCTACGTGGCCGGCCTTGGGCGGGCCGCTTTAAAGGCGGGCGCATGTATTTATGAGAACACTCGCGTTCAAAACATCGTTCGCGCCGCACATAATGGTGAAGCCGGATTTCGGCTTTGTACTTCACACGGTCCTCTTTTCGCTCGCGATGTGCTGATCGGCACCAGTGGCTATACCTCAAAGGCAACTCCGGCTCTTCAAAAGAAGATTATTCCCATTGGGTCTTTTATTATCGCGACCGAACAATTGCCGGAGACGCTAGCCCGCGAGCTAAGTCCGCGCAATCGCATGATCTACGATTCCAAGCATTATCTTTATTACTATCGCCTTACACCCGACAATCGAATGCTGTTTGGCGGCCGGGCTGCGTTTTTCCCGGAAACCAAGAATACGATTCGTAGAAGCGCGGGAATTTTGCGCGATGGCATGATTGGCGTTTATCCGCAACTGCGCGATGTGAAAGTCGAGTATGCGTGGGGTGGGACGCTCGATTTTTGCTTCGACACTATGCCGCACGCGGGCCGCATGGATGGGTTTTATTATGCAGTCGGCTACGCGGGTCATGGTGTAGCGATGGCAACTTATCTGGGGACGAAGGTTGCCGAAGAGATGATCAGCGGATCGAATGGGAATCCTTATGCCAACATTCCCTTCCCCGGCGCTCCGCTGGGCCTGTATAACGGGCGAGCTTGGTTCCTGCCGTTTGCGGGGGCGTACTACAAAGTGCTCGACTGGACTAGTTGAAGCGACTTACCGAAGTTGCGCAAACAAATCTCTTCAGATTGCATCGGCGTTAGTCCGCTTACAAAATAGGTATGCGATTGGCCCGAGTATAACCACGGCGGGACCGAGAATCAGAGCGACTTTGTCGCTCGTAGCCACTGCTCCCATAAGCGCTACCACGCTCATCAACAACGGAGCGATTACCGCATAGCCCACACCAGCTTTGCCCCACGGTATACGAAACGCTCTCTCCAGTTCGGGCTGAGTACGCCGCAGTTGCCAGGCGGATAACACGGTCAGCACCGACGTGGCGATGCGCAGCCACATGTAAACCGTGATCAGTTGCGTGAGAGTGTTCCATGCCAATAGCGCATAGACCAGTGCCGAGATCACCAACGTCAACCAAGGCGTGCCGAACTTGGAATGGATACGAGTTAGCGATTTCGACATGTATCCGTCCTCCGCCATGGCGAAGGGGACGCGCGTTGCAGTCAACACAGTGCTATTCAGCAAAGCAATATTTGTAATTCCTGCTGCCATGGTCATCGCGAATCCGAGCGAAGGTCCGCCGATCAGGCGCGCGGCATTCGAGAAATACCCCGTATGCCACTCCTGCCAGTTTCCCAGTGCTGCCAGCGCACAGGCGGTTGGCACGAAGTAGGTTGCGATTGAAATTGGCACGACCCAGGCGAGAGCTCGCGGATAGTTCTTCTGCGGATTTTCCACTTCTTCGGCAACTGTTGAAAGCTGCTCATATCCAGCGTAGAGCCATAGCCCCAGAGCCAGACCGACACCAAAGACAGTGAACATGGGCTTATGCGGCGGAATAAATGGCAGAAACGGATTGTGATGCCACATTTTCACGCTAATGAGGCACATCGCGACGACCGGCAGCATAATCAGGATCTCAAGTACCGTCGCAACTTTCCCGACCATATCAATGCCGCGGATGTTGATGTAGGTGATGATGGCAATCAGCGACACTGCAACTAGGTAGTGCTTCCAGCCCGTGATTTGAGGAAAGAAGAATGCGATATAGTCGGTGAAAAGGACAGCATAGGCTCCGCCAAGGAGAAATGACGACCACCAGTTCCACCAGCCGGCAAGAAATCCCCAGAAATCGCCGAAGGCCGCCCGTGTCCAGCGATAGAAACCTCCCTGCACCGGCATTGCAGTGGTGAGTTCCGCAGCTACTAGAGAAATGGGAATGCACCAGAAAAACGGGAGCAGAAGGTGATAAAGCAAAGTCATGCCGGGACCGGAAGTTGTGACCTGATCTTCGAGTCCGAACGGGCCCGCAGTCGTGTAGGAATACATGACGAATACGAAAGAGACGATGCCGGCTTTGCGAGCCACACTCGCGGCCTTGCCTGATTTTCTGATGGGTTCCGTTGTGACCGGTACTGCGGGGTTCACTACCTCGCTCACTTGGGCTCCGTGGGTTGTAGGGGTAAACGTAGAAATGAGGGTACACGACCGCAGGAGATCAGCGAAGGGCAGAGCCCGCAGCCATCCTACTGGGTCGTTCTTAAATGTTTGCGTTGATGACGCTTTGACAATCATTTGCATCTATAAGCGAGCGATGCGAATCAAGATATCTTGCATTGTGACCTTTGCTCATCTTCATTCTTATGAAAGACTTGAGTCGATGAAGCGATTGTACGAAAATCAAAACCGGGAAGAAATAGATCTGAGAAAACCTGTTCGATCGTTCCTTTTACACTTCGGCTACGTTGTGGTTAGCTGGTT
>JAOAPG010000176.1 GCA_025462785.1 Acidobacteriaceae bacterium | reverse complement strand
TTCCGTAACGTGGACGGGTCCACAGAAATGCTTGAGAGTGGGAGTACGCAGTTCTACTCACGTATCTTAGTTGTTAACAGCGGCAAGCGTCAACGCGGATACAGTGAGGCTGGCGGCGCATCCAAGTAACGCGCTGAGGACTAAAAGCATCCGAAGTTGCAGCTGCGGCAATTTACGGGGAATTGAGCCGATCTTGAGTACCTTGCTGGTGGTTTTTGTGATGTCGTTTACGGCAGTTTCCGTGATTTCCTTGGGAATTACGCTCGCGTATGGCGCTGTTATCGGTCTGCTCAACGCTTTTGGACAATCTCAGCAGCGCACTGCCCCAAAGCTCGTCCTCGTTACCAGTCAAACCCACGCGAGCGGCGACTAACAAATAATACCCACCCGCTCCCTTGCCCGAAGCCTCGTTTAAATCAGAAGCCTTGATTGCAAGCCTAACTACTGCTCAGGACTTTGCTGAAAAGGTACCGGTTGCGGTGCAGGAAAGCCTTGGGGTGCGCCAGCGCCACCATTTTGCTGCTGCTGTTGGATCATCTGTTGGCGTTGCAGTTCCTGTAACAACTGCTCAGGACTCTTCATCGCAGGTGGAGCACCCTGTTGTTGCTGCGCCGCAGCATCTTCAGGCGCGGCACCGTTTGCCGAATCGTCCGTCGTCGTCTCGTCCTGCGCTTCCTCGCCCGAATCCGCTCCAGGATCAGCATCCTGGGGCATGCCCGGCCCACCCATTCCTGCTACCGGCTGGGGAACTCCCGATTGACCGGATGCATTCGCCTGAGCTGTAGGAGTCACCTCGTCCGGACCCGACTTGGTAATCAGGATTACGCGATCCAGGACACTTGAATTGCCAGCAGCACCAAGCAGCACATAATTAAAATGCGACCCATTCAACAATGAGGCTAAGACATCGCGCGCCGGACCGGGTCCAAAATATCCCACTACTCTTTCCGTGGAATTGGAAGGCATCTCTATGACAGCGCCAGTCTGAGTTTGAACGGCGCGCAGAATATCCCCAAGGGTAGAGTTGCGGGAAGTAATAGTGAGCTGGTTATTTTTATAATTCACCAAGGGAGCAGCGGACGGTATCTGGTCGAGCGGAAGTGCTTGCAGAGGTCCCGAAGGAACCGAAGGCTGGAGCGCAGTTGCTTGAACCTGCTTCGTAGTCTTCTTAGTTGACTTATGGTGCGTCTTTGCTACGGGCTGCTGGGACGCAAACGTTGCCGCGGACATAAAAAGAAACAGCGAAATAAGGCCCCGAGTCACGACGAAATTCACTTTAATTCGCATGTACACCCATTATTGAACGCCGCGCGACACGGTTTATGCACGCAAAAACGCTTATAAGCCAAAGAAATTGTAACACCGCATCTGCCGGCCATCTCAGCTTTCCTTTACCAGCAAATCGCCGAACTAACTAATTCAGCAGTATGGACTTAGCTCAAATCTGCTACCCCTCGGCATTCTCAAGCTATTCCCTTGACATTCCTTCTTCTCGCCTCTGTGGCAATCCTCCCCCTTAGCGCTGTGCCCTGGCTATTTCCTCAGCCATACTGCCTTTTCGAGGCCGCTCTCTCCCACGCTCGTCCGAGACTCGCACTAAAATGCTCTCGGGAGATCGAATGAAGCACAACTACCTGTTGTCTGCTCTATTGCTTCTCACTGCAGTACTGCGCTTGAATGCCGCAAAAGCTGACCATGCCAAAGCGATCGATTCAGTCTTCGCATCGCTTGCCTCGGACAACGCTCCTGGAGCCGCCGTTCTCGTCATAAGAAACGGCCAGAAAGAGTTCGAGAAGGCATACGGCGTATCCGATTTGCGCAGCCTGCGCAAAATCGGTCCAGCCACAAGCTTTCGCCTGGCCTCATGCAGCAAGCAGTTCACGGCGATGGCAATAATGCTGCTTGTCCACGACGGCAAGCTGCACTATGAAGATCGCCTGACGGACATCTTCCCCGACTTCCCAGAATACGGTCGTTCCATCACCATCCGAAACTTGCTGAATCACACCTCTGGTCTGCAAAACTATGAAGACTTGATGGCGCAACCGGATCCGAGCATTCCCTCGGATGAAATTCCTCAGATTCAGGACGAGGAAGTTTTGCAAATCTTGAAGCAGCAGAAGACAACCAAGTTCGTGCCCGGGAGTAAATGGGAGTACAGCAATTCCGGCTATGTATTGCTCGGGATCATCGTCTCGAGAGTGTCCGGCAAGTCTTTCCCCGAATTCCTGCAAGAACGAATCTTCAAGCCGCTTGGCATGACGAATACACTGGCGTACGTGAAGGGAAAGAACGAAATCCCGAAGCGCGCCTACGGAAACACGAAAGAAAACGGCACTTGGCGCGAAACCGACCAAAGTCCGACGTCGGCAACACTAGGAGATGGAGGAATTTATTCTTCGCTCAGCGATTTAGCAAAGTGGGATCAAGCTCTGCGCGAGTATAAGCTGCTGAGCCAAGTTGAGATGAAGCCCGCGCTAACTCCCGTGCAAGTCCCCGGAGGCGCCCAGGAGCCAGACGGAAAGCCGGCAGAATACGGCTTTGGATGGTTTCTGAATTCCTACAAGGGTCATCCAAGAATGTGGCACTACGGAGAAACCGTGGGATTCAGAACGGCGATTCAGCGGTTCCCAAAAGACGAGCTAACCGTAATTATTCTGTGTAACCGTGCAGATCTCGAACCGAAAGACCTTGCGCTGAGAGTAGCAGATTTATTTCTGAAGTAAGTCCACTCGGCGGGCCGCTGACTCTCTGTTTGATTCACTCCGCCGGAGCCGGTGTGCTGCCCGGCACAGCCGCAGCAGGCTGAGCCCCTTCCTCTACACCAGTGTTGACCAGATCCTTCAATTCTTTGCTGGGCTTGAAGAAAGGAATCTTTTTCGCCGGAACTTCAACCCGGTCGCCAGTCTTGGGATTCCGCCCCACGCGCGGCTTGCGTTGACGCGTGCGGAAGCTCCCAAAGCCGCGTATCTCAATCTTGTCGCCAACTCGCAGCGACCGAACCACGCTGTCAAAGATAGTCTCGACAATGACCTCGCTGTCCTTGCGGGTCAATTCCGCCAAGCGGGACACTTCGTCGATCAGATCGGCTTTCGTCATACGCTTCTGGGCTCCGTACTTCCAGGTTGAAATTTCTAGATAACGTGCTCTGGATTATAAACGTGATCGCAGCCACCGTCCTACTTTGGTGAGCCGGGCGAGTCAACCGCGAACGCTACATAACCTTCTCAAATATCAGGGGTTGTACGCAAGAGTCTTTTAAAGGCAGCTCTGGGCGTCAGGCTTTAGGCTCTAGGAAGAAACTTTGCAGACGAAATGGCGGCGGCTATTTTTAGACCAAAACCCTAGAGCCCAAAGCCTGACCCCTAGAGCCTGCCTTTTCACTTCCACAAATAAAAGAACCCCGTCTCCTGATCCAGGAGCTTTTCTTTGGTAGGCAAATACTGCGAAACATCGCCAAACAGCAAATCCAGTACTGACTTGCGATCTTTTTCGGGATGTACCAGCACAGGTTTTCCGCTGATATGAACCGACTTAGCCGTGTCGTCAACCGCAGCTTCAAAGTCCCCAACCTGGTCGATCAGGTGCAAGGAAAGCGCCTGCTCACCCGTCAACACCCGGCCGTCCGCAATGCTTTTAATGTCTTCCACTTTTGCATGCCGCCCATCGGCCACCGCATTCACGAACTGGCCATACATATTGTCGATCAATGACTGCATGTAGGCCCGCTCTTCGGGAGTCATTTCCCTCGTCGGGTCACCCGTATCTTTGAATTTTCCCACCTTAAGTATTTCGGGCTTCAGCTTCGCCCAGCGCAGCAGGTCACCATAATTTACCCACTCAGCAATTACGCCAATAGATCCCACGACACTGCCGTTATCGGCGTAGATCTTATTTGTGGCAGAGGAAACGTAGTAAGCGCCACTCGCTCCCACGGTCTCAATCGACGACACAATCCGCTTATGCTTTTCGTCGCGAATGCGTTTGACCTCGCGATAAATCTCCTCTGAGGCTGCTACCCCGCCGCCCGGGGAGTTTACGTGAATGATGATTGCCTTAATGGAATCATCGTCCGCAAACTTCTTGAGTTCTTCGACGACCGTCTTGGGCTCGAGGATTACGCCTTCGAGATCGACAACGCCAATCTTGTCTCCAAAACCGTGCAGGCCGGAGCTTTCGTTGCCACCAGCGTGCATCGCGAGGTAAACCAGCGTAAAGACAGCAAGTACGAAGAGAAAGAAAGCTCCTCCCCCAATGAGGACCCAGAGCCATGTGCGGGAACGTCGATTTTCAGCCATAAAAGTGGGAGTAGTTTAGCACCGAAAGGCACGTCCATGGTCCTTGGACGCAACGCCAATTAAGTTCAGCTCTGAGTCAGCCGCTCATTTCACGGCGCTGCTTGCGCCGGCCCTACATGCACCTTGGCGAGGGTGCTTCCAGAACAGTACGTGCGGTTGATTCCGAGATAGAGGTGGCTTGGATCAATGACGGGAAGTTCCGCATCTGGAGCCGCCAACACTGGTTTTGCCTCTGCATGTAGCTTCGCAAGCAGTGCGCCGGCGGGAGCAGATGGCAACGGCAACGTCTCTTTTTCGCTGGGCGCTGGTCCGCCACAAGCGATCACCCCTCCGTAGACATGAACTAACTGTCCCGGTTGCAAATCAAGCCCGGTGTCGGTCCAGACTTCACTTGCCGGAATGCTAAACGAGTAATCCTTGGCCACGACCGGTTGGTTCGCCGGTGTCTTCGAATTCTGAGCGAATATTGGGATGGCTAAAAAAACAGAGGCTGCAATCACGAGAACCGCTGACGTGCGACTCATAACAACTCCGCTGAACGACTTGCATTGCCCAGCTACACGTAAGCGAGTCGCTCTGTCTTCCATTATCCGCCGAAACACGGCGAGCGCTGCGATCAGGGCACAATAACTGTGAGAGCCTGTCGTGCCACACTCACTTCGATTGGAGTCTTACATATATATTCGCCATCCGCATAAACGTCCAACGGATATTCCGTCTCCAGCTTCAATCGGTCAGTCTGAAAGTAATCCACTTGAGGCACGCGCAAATGCTGGCCGAAATAAATTGTGGGAAAAAGACAAAACAATTTGAACTTGTCCATATCGGAAATTACACAGATATCGAGCTTGCCATCGTCGAGCAGAGCGTGCGGAGCGATTTTCATTCCGCCGCCGTAAGCGGGCGCATTCGCAAACGCCGCCACCATAGTGAGCTTGTCGTCTCGAGTAGCAAACGCTCGCTCATCTCCGTTTTCACCGATCGCAATCTTTATCTTCATCGGAGAAAATTGCAGAAGCGCGGCCGGCAAGCTGAGCACATATCCGCCGTTTGCCCGCAGCCACCGCGGTAGCAGATTCGCGCGCCGATTGACCTCAGTATCTAGGCCCACTCCGCCCACACAGCAAAAATAACGTCCAGGTGGCGCACTCGCGTTTGCAGTTGCTTCGGAGAGCATCGGCGTAATCACTCCGAGATCAATCGTCTTCGCATTTCCTCCGCCCGCAACAAACTTCCGCCAAGCTATTAATGCATCAGCATGACTACGAATCTTCAGCGCTCGCGCAAAATCGTTTCCGCTGCCCCGCGGCACTACTAACACCGGCAAACGTAGTTTTACCAGTTGCGTTAAGTGGCGATGAATCGTTCCATCCCCACCGAAGATGAGGATTGCATCTGCATCATTACAACTGGCAGGTGGTCCGACCATCCACGATGTAAGAGAAGTTTCCTGAAAACGCTTTAAATCTTTAGTCGTAGAACCCGGCCCGAGAATGGCGGAAACGCGCATATTCAGCGCGTTGAGACTAACAGAATTGAATTCCTGAGTACTCACTAGTTCGTCGGTAATTCATCGTAAGTGGATGGAATTATTACGTGCTGATGTCTCAATTCCCTCTCCGGAATTTCATAACTAAAACAAAAACAAGAGGCTTTTGTCTTGGCACGTCAAATGCATTATCCGAAGTGCAAATATGAACTTGGACAAATCGCTTACGCTCCCAAATCTTGCGTTAGTTACGAGGTGACTCATGAGTGCAGTTTTGTGCAAAGACTGGAGACAGCTGTCTGAGGCGGCAAGCCAGGAACAAGATCCCAAAAAACTAATGGAATTGATTGAGCAACTGAATAAAGTTCTTGATCAGCGCGAGCGTGACTTGTACAGGCATCGTCCGTCTAGGCGAGAGGAGCCCCAATCTTCTGCCTCGCCACTGCGGCAAGCGTTAATTTCGTTCTGATCCAACAATCGCAACATCGCGGACACAGCAAACTAATTTGATTTAACTCTGCCGTTTATCCATGGATGCAAGCGGCAACTCTGGCCGGCGTGCAATCTCTCGCGACTTGATAGACAATATTACTAGACAATTAAGGTTTGTACAGGAGAGCTTTCCGGGTCTGCTGGAATTTATCTAGCTCATCCCTGAATCATTCGCCTCGAACCAATCATCTTGCACTTGGAGGAAGAAAAATTATGGCGCACGAACTACCCCCGTTACCATACGACTACTCCGCTCTCGAGCCCGTGATCGATGAGCAGACCATGAAGTTGCATCACGACATGCATCATGGCGCATATGTTAAGAACCTGAACGCGGC
>JAOAPG010000142.1 GCA_025462785.1 Acidobacteriaceae bacterium | reverse complement strand
TGCCGAGTTCTTGGTGCGGCGCTGCTTATATCATCTTCAGAAGGAAGTCCAGGAAGGCTTCTACATCACCTTTTATTTATTCGGATATGGGAATAGCGAAGACGAGGCAAGACAGCAATGGGGAGAGGCATTGGAACTTGCAGAGAGAGCTATCCGGCAACTGTCGGAGCCTTGAGAACCGCGGTGTGCTGTTCCGTTCCCAAACCCTTCTCTCTTCGCCCTTTCAGCCCAGTCCGCACGATTGAAAGCACCAGCATTGCTAAAAAGATCGTGAGCAGTCCCAGCGAGGCCGCTCGAATGTCCATCAACTTTCTAGGTAGGATCGAGAGGCGCCCGTATACGAATTCAAGATGTACCCAGTAAACCAGCAGGGAAGTCTGCCCCAGCTGAACTAGTGGACTGAATCCCCATTGCCCTGCACCCCAGCGGAACCATCCATAACCAGACGCAAGAATTACCAAAAGGATGCCGACACGAGCCAGAAAGAAAGCTGGGCTGGTGTGCCAGTAATCGTAGATGGGATACAAATGCGCTGAGCTCACATCCAGCCAGTGTCCAACTCCGAAAAGCAAGAGTCCCGCAAATGCACCGACGGCGAAGATGCCGGCGCCAAGCTTCTTTGCAAAATCGGTTTGCAAAAAAGATCCAACCGCAAGTCCTGCAAATGCAAAACCAGCCCAAGGGAAAATCGGAAAGAGCCAAGCTTGGGGCTGCCCGAGATTGTGGACACCATTCACATATGACTCGACTGGCCACGGCAGCCAGTGGGGAGCCCACCTAGTCCAAAGCATCGGAGTCAGCAGTGAAATTGATAGAGCAATCGTGGTGGCTGCGATGCCGATGCAGATACGGCGAATTATTTTTTTAGCGAAAGACGTCGCGATCCAAGTGGTCAGTCCCAACAACATCATCGAGAGACCAATTGTATTTAATACGTCGACTCGTAATAAATCAGTCCACGGCGCCCACCCCCAGGCAATTAGATATTCCTGTAGCCGAAACAAAATTCCTAGCGCGAAAATCTCCGCACCTCGAGATACTATTGCCTTCGCGACTTGAGAGCGACTCTTGCCTTTCTCTCCCAATTTGTCAACGACCAGAGCGACTGAAATTCCAGCTAAGAAAAGAAATAAAGGCGCCGGTAACGTTCCGCCTAATTGTGACCACATGAAGAAAGTAGATTTCTTCGCGCTATCAGAAAGCCATGCGTCATAACAATGTGTCTGGAACATCAAGAGGCACGCGAGACCGCGCAGCCAGTCGATGTAAGCAAGCCGCGATGAGGGTACTCGAGACATAGACCGTGCCACTTTTTAAAGAGGCACCGGGCAGTATAAGACAGAACAGCGGTCTATCAGCTCTGAATTTTAGCCTCTAAAACAAAGAGCCGACGGATCTCTCCGCCGGCTCACCAATAACCAACAACAACTTTCGACTATCTTTGATCAGGAGCCGTATTCGGCGCCGGCATCGGTGTTTGCTGCGGACTAGATTGCCCGGGCATCGCTGTCTGTCCGGGTGCAACACTCTGATCCGGCGCGGTTTGTCCACTTTGAGTGGCAGCGCCACCAATCGACTCGCCGGAAACTACTAACTCTACGCGCCGATTCTGCTGCCGACCCGCTGCCGTGTCGTTTGAAGCTATTGGATCAGTCGGGCCGAAACCCTGCGCCGTCATTGATGTCCCGGCAACACCTTGCTGGCCCAGATAGGACTCCACTGACCCAGCGCGCTGCATCGAAAGCTTCTGGTTAAACTCCTGGCTGCCGGTGCTGTCGGTGTATCCGTCAATTTCAACTCGAATATCAGGATAAGCGAGAAGAATTCCTCCAACTCTGGCCAAGCGTTCGCGGGCGGTGGGTTTTAACTCGGCCTTGCCCGTATCGAATAGAACGTCAGGCATGCTCACGATTAACCCGCGGGCGGTGTCTCTGGTCTGCAACACCTGATTCAACTGCTGTAACAAACGAGCGCGCATCTGATTCTTTTCCGCTACGGCCTGCTGACGCCCTTGTTCGGCCGCTTGCGCTTGCTGATTTGCCTGCTGCTGAGCTACCTCAGCTTGCTTTCTCGCTTGCTCCGCTTGTTGCTGCGCCTGTTCGGCAGCTTGACGCTGTTGAGCTTCAGCTTGCTGCTGAGCCTGGGCCTGTGCTGCTTCCGCCTGCGCCCGATTTGCACCAGCTTGTTGCTCGTCGGCCGCTCGCCGCTGAGCTTCAGCCGTCGCCTCGGCATCTTCCGCCCGCTTTCGAGCAGCTTCACGGTCCGCTTGAGCGCGTTGGTCTTGAATGGCTTTTACCGTCATCAAGCGAGCTTCTTCGGCAGTCTGGGTTGCCTCCCGAGCCACTGTCCCGATGGGTCCTACGCCTTGTTTGCGGCGGTAATAATCCTCGGCTTTGTCTAGATCGGCTTGCGCTTTCTGAAATGTAGCCGAGGCGTATTTATCTGCCTGAGCGTCTTTAGCGATTCGAACCGAATTGCGTGCTTCCAGTAGATCAAGTGGAATCTTATTATTGACGCCATAAATCGGCTCGGGAAGAGGTGCCACCTGCGACGTGTAAATATCGCGCGGCACCAGTTCATAGCGCACATCGATAGCTTCGACCTTACCAGCCGTATCTCGACGAATCACATTTTGAGCAACCACCAGATCGCTGGGTTGCGAAACCGCATAATAAGGTTCAGCGGTTACCACTAAACCGAAGGCTTGCAGGTCCGTTGTAACTTGCAACGATCCTTTTTCGTCATGCAGCAAGAACTCACCTAAATTTCGCGGACGCCCTTCTGGAGTAATTGCCCAAAGCACATATGTCATATATGCGAGGCCGAAATTGTTGGCGGGTCGCACATGACTGAGTTCAGCGTTGATCTGAATACGGCCAGATCTGCTCTCGACCTTCGCCTCGCCGTCGGCCGACGGCATCAGATCTGTTCCCTTTAGGTCGACTTTCGTGTTGCCCTTTCGACGGTAATCAACTGCTTGTGTGCTGCGGCTAACCACTCGCATGTGATAACCAGACTCCTGGTCTCCGCCCACATTGGAGGTCTGCCAAGCTAACCCTGATAGGCTGAATGCTCCTAAACTAAGTAGGACGGCGATCGACCGCTTCGCAATTCTCGTATATCTCATGTTCAGTCACCTCTGGCCTGATTGGCCTTGCCGTACGGTCTGTCGTTCCGCAGCTCTCGATCGTTTTGATTCCACGGTCACGCTACGGGTCTACCTTGGATGAGGCGGATAACCAGGACCACGACTGCAATCACGAGTAGGATGTGAATGTACCCGCCTAATGTGTAGGAACTGACCAGCCCTAACAACCAGAGCACCAGCAGAATCACAAAAATTGTCCAAAGCACCTTCGATCTCCCCAAGCCGCAGATTAGCGGAATACCTCTATCATTGAGAGCCGATCCAGATTAGAGGAGCTGTGGTCTTACAATCGATCAGGGACATACAGTAGGTAACTGAATAAATCACTTCACATCTAAGACATCCAGAGATATCGATTGGGATCATAAGACAGGAAATTGAGCAGCTCTTGTGAGCCTGTTCGAAAGCTGCAGTTGTAACTTGTTGTAAAACCTATCTAGGTACATTTTTAGGGCATGCGCCGATGGTTCGACTCCATCCGCGCTCGCTACGAAGGACTCCTCGAGTAGCATTTCGGCTCGCAACTAGTTAAGATGTGCGCCGATGACTCGCGAGACCCTCACCGATCCCCGCCAGGAAATACTGCGCGCTGCCGCCCGTCTTTTCCAGCAACAGGGATACGACGGCACATCCATGAACGACGTGGCTGCCGCTCTCAAACTTAGCAAGGGCGGACTCTACCATCATTTTCAGAGTAAAGACGAGATCCTGTTTGACCTGATGAACCATGCCATGGACATCACGCAGCAAAGAGTGATCAATCCGGTGCGCGGCATTGCTGATCCGGAAGAGCGGTTGCGAACTTTGATTCGTTTGCACATCGGCGTCGTTCTCAGTGTGCGTGACCGGGAAATTACGGTAATGTTGCACGAGAATCATCCGCTGCCCCCACCGCTGCGAAAACGCATTAATGCCCGGAAGAAAGACTACGTCCACTTTCTGGAAACTTTGATTGCGGAGGCGCAAACCGCTCGCGCCTCAAAGCGCGTGGTTGATCCTCGCGCAGCCGCTTTTGCTTTGCTTGGAATGATTAATTGGATTTATCAGTGGTATCGCCCGGAAGGAGCATTGAATGAGGAGAGCTTGATCCGGCAGTACACAGAGATATTTTTCGCGGGAGCGTTTGGAGGAGCCTAGGAGTCGATGGAAAACCAAAAGGTCCGCTTCCTGGAAATCAGCGAACTCGAGCGGGAACGGGCGCTCCAGAAAAAGTCATATCTGGAATGTTTGCGCCTTCCTGCGATGAGCGCGGGCGTTTACGTCCTCGCGGCCGGAAGCAGAGACCCCCAGTCACCGCACAAGCAAGATGAAATGTATTACGTGATTCGGGGCAGAGCGCGGATGCGTGCAGGATCCGAAGACCAACTGGTGAAGGGGGGAAGTCTAATTTTTGTCGCCGCAGAAGTCGAGCATCGCTTCTATGACATCGAGGAAGAGTTGACGGTGCTGGTGTTCTTTGCGCCTGCCGAGGAGGCCTAGGCGTTCTCGAAAAGTGCTCTCCGGTGCGCTACAACCAGAGCCATGCGTACTTTGAAGAAAGTTATGGCGCGGCTGCTTCCTTCGCTGGGATCCAGTAAACCTCCTCATGCAGGAATTCCTTGGTGAAGCCGATCCGTTTCAAAATACCTTTCCCATGTTCGATCATGTCTGGGTGTCCGCACAAATAGCCGACCGAATTATCTCCAGTCAAGCCCCACAGATCAGAGTACTTGCGCAAAACGTCGTCAACGCGCCCCGTCTCTCCTAGCCACTTCTCATCATCCCAAGGACGGCTGATCGTCGGGATGTACTTCAACCAAGGCGCTTCGGCCGCGAATTTCTGCAACTCTTGGCTGTATCCAAATTCCCAAGACTTGCTGGCCCCGTTCAGCAGAAATAAATTCTGATCGCCGGCGAATTTTCCTTCTTTCCAGTCTTTATAAAGCGTCCGAACGTAGCTCACAAACGGCGCCACCCCTGTCACTGTAGAGACCAGCAAGTGGTTCGTGCGTCCACTCTTTACATCCAGAGTGAATCGGCCCTTTGGCACCTTCCGCATGAGCAGCTCATCTCCTGGCTGCAATTTGTAGAGTTTTGGGGTCAGTTCGCCTTGGGGCACCAGTTCGAAGAAAAACTCGATTTCATCTTCATACGGAGACGAGACGATTGAGTAAGCCCGCTCGCTTCGTTTCACGGGACCCTCAACCCCCAGCGTGGCGTATTGGCCCGGCGCAAACTTGAACTCTGCTCCCGGCTGAACACGAATCATCCACAAATCTTCAGCGAAGTCTATGCGTTTGGTGATCTTCGGGTGATAGAACTTGTCATCCGTTGTAGCACTAACCATAACGGCCCACCTCGTAGGGTTGGTGACGACCTTACAGTCTGCCCTAATCTACCGTAATTGTGGAATAAATCTGTGAGCCGGATCACACGAGGCGGTGCTACAGGGCTTTTCGCAAAAGCGTGCCAAACACCCCAAACTCAGACGAAGTAGCTTTCTACTGGACAGGGTTTCCGGTCGCACTAGTACTTTCCACGTGATCCGGGTGTGACTGCAGCTCCTGCAGCTCCTGCTGGGTCTTTGCCCATTGCTGAATATCTTTTTTCTTCTTGATGAGGGGCGGTTTCGCCCCGTCGTAGAAGTCTAGTATGTTTTTACGCAATTCAGGCGTGAGCTTATCGAACTTGTGTTTATCCAAATCATCCAACAAATGGGCGTAGGTTTTGTCGGCCAGGGAATACTCTCCTGCTTTGGTGCTTTTTCCGGTATCGAAATCGAGGTTTTGCAGTTGAAGTTGATCCTGCTTTTGATCGCGCAAAAGCGTTCCGTATCGGTCAACGGTCGTGTTTATGCTTTTGACATACATGTCTTCGGTCTTGGTACTCGGGATTTTGAATGCGAGCGCCTTGAACGGACCTATCTTCGGAACAATTTTCAGGACGAATGCCAGCACGCGAGATCCAAAGCCAGGCTGCCGATATTCCTTACCCCATTCTTTTTGGTAGCTTTTTCGAGAGAGATGGTAAAGGAATTGTTTCTCGTTGAGGTTGGGTGTGTCGCGAATCACTTCTTTCTTGCGGTTGATGAGCGCTACTCGAGTCATCTCTGGAATCACGATGCTGATTGATCTGCGGAAGCTGCCAATCGCCAGATCTTCTTTGGTCAAAACATCGCTCAGGTTCATGCCATAGGTTTGCAGGAAAGCCCGCTCCAGCAATGGCTTTGAAACGCTAAAGCCAATGAAGTCGTGATACCTGTCGGACGTGTAGTGTCCTTTCGCAACTTGCACCATGTCGAATCCGAACTCTGTCCGGATGTGGGCTTTGGGGTTGTCAACATACGTGACATGATCACCGTACTTTTGCTTCAGTTTCGGGAAATCGATGGCAACGACCTGATTTATGACGGGGTGGCCGCAGTTGTCTGCCGCGTAATGCGCGAGGCCTCCAAGTGCGAACGCGTATTCATTGATGTCAGAAGACTGCTGAAGCAATGCGATTACAAAATCACCCGTGCGGACATAATGAAGTAGATCGCTGAAGTACTTGTTTCCAAAAGGGTAATAGCCCATATCTTGAAGAAGGCTGCCGCCATAAGCATAGGCATGAGCAGTCTTCAGGTCGTCCGGAGTCGCCTTTGGGAAGCGCGCCAGCAGCATGGGCTGGAGTTGGTCCTTCCAAAGCAAGTCGACGACTTCCTCGTGGGTAAGCACTGAATAGCCGACGCAGGCCGGTGCCACAAAAATCAGCAAAAAAGC
>JAOAPG010000136.1 GCA_025462785.1 Acidobacteriaceae bacterium | reverse complement strand
CGTCGTTAAGACGGCCGCTGCCGATGCCTCGCTTCGCGTTCACTTAAAAAGACAACAGTTCCAGCACATCGTCACCGTTCCAGTTATCGGAAAGAAGTCGATCATTGGCACCCTCAGCTTGGGTAGCAGGCATCGTCTTTCATACACACCGGATGACATGGCGTTCTTGTCCACCAGCGCGCACCAGTTGGGGCTCGCGGTCGAGAATTTGCGGTTGGTGGAAGAGATCCTCCGTTCGCATCGGCAATGGACGAATACTTTTGATTCGATCCATGATCTCGTTCTACTGCATGACTCTGAATTTACTGTGATGAAAGCGAACGGCGCTTTGCTTCGTCGGTTGGAAAAAGCGCCGGCGGAAGTTTCAGGTAAGTCGTGCGAGTCCGTGTTGCCACGAGGGCAGGGTGATTGGATCGGTTGTCCTTATTGCCATGAAGCTGAGGAAGGTTTTCACGAAGGTGCTGACCCTTGCTTCGGTGGTTACTCGATGGTTTCGACGTCGTCGTATGTCGAGCAGGGAAGCAAACAAAATGGCACGATTCACGTAGTACACGACACCTCGGAGCGGCGGCGCGCTGAAGAAAAATATCGATTGTTATTCGAGCAAGTACAAGAAGGTGTTTTTGTTGCTACGCCGGATGGAGTCTTGCTCGATTGTAACGACGCCTTCGTGCGTATGCTGGGACGCGACAGCCGCGAAGAAGTCCTCGCGCTCAACTTGGATCAAGAGCTGTATGCCTCGCGGGAGCAGCGTGAAATCTTCCGCCGCGAAGTAGAACAACATAATTATGTACGCAACTTCGAAGTGACCTTGCGCCGTAAGGACGGCAGTCTAATGACTGCGGTCGAGAGCAGTTTTGCAACCCGCGATTCTTCTGGAAAGATTGAACGTTATCAGGGTTTTTTACTCGACATAACAGAGAAGAAGCGCGCTGAAGACGAAATCCGGCGCCGCAATCGCGAGCTGAATGCTCTCAACGCTATGGCCGTGATCGCGACTCAGTCTTTCGATCTGGACGAAATATTGAACCTGACATTGCGGCAGGTGATTTCCCTACTGGGCACCGAGAGCGGCTCGATCTATTTGTCCGACACGGATGAGACCACGTACAGGAGGCGCGCCAGTTGGGGGCAGTCTGTTTCCGAGCGGGCGCGGCTTTCTGAGATGAAGTTCACGGGAGGCTTCGGCGATCTGGTGACTCGTTCTCGTACGGAAGTCTTGAGCGCTGAATATTTACCGCATCTTGCTCCAGCCGTAGCCGAATTTGTCCGAGGGGATGAGGGGAGTTCTTGCATCTGGGTGATCCTGTGGGGGAAAGATAGCCCTCTCGGAATGATGGGGATTAACAGTCGCGGAGCTCGCGAATATACCAGCAACGATGAAAATCTATTAGTCGCCATTAGTCGTCAACTTGCGACGACGATCGAGAAAGTCCGGCTTTATGAGGAAACGTGCCGGGCCTATGAAGACTTGCGACATACCCAGGAACAATTACTACAGAGCGAGAAGATGTCGGCGGTGGGACAGCTGATTGCCGGAGTCGCCCATGAGCTTAACAATCCATTGACTGCCATTTTGGGTTATGCGCAGCTGCTCGAGACCGAAGGGCTGAACGATCGCGCTACCGATTTTGTAGCCAAGCTATTCAAGCAAGCGCAACGAACCCATCGTGTCGTGCAGAACCTTCTTTCGTTTGCCCGGCAAAGAAAACCGCATAAGCAGGAAGTGGATCTGCGCACGGTCCTGGACGAAACACTGGCTCTGCGCGATTACGACATCAAGGTAAATAACATCAAGATCGAGCGCGATATTCAACCTCTACTTCCCGCAGTTACTGGTGACGCGCATCAGCTCGAGCAGGTGTTCCTGAATATTATCAACAATGCTCTTGATGCCATACTCGAAGTTGGGCGTGGCGGGACATTGAAGATGCGAGTTCACTCAAGAGACGGACAGGTGATCGCCGAGTTTCAGGATTCTGGCACCGGCATTAAGGAACCAAACCGCATCTTCGAACCCTTCTACACCACCAAAAGTGTCGGGAAAGGTACTGGGCTCGGGCTTAGCATTTGCTATGGCATCGTCAAGGAACATGGCGGCGATATTTCCGCGCGGAACGCGCCAGACGGAGGAGCGATCATTGAAGTCCGGCTCCCGTCCGCGGTGCAGGTTGCATCTGCTGCAATCGTTGCACCTCTTACCCGTCGAGAATCGGCCCTTGCGGGCAGAATACTGCTCGTCGAAGATGAGGAAGCTGTTCTTGAATTTGAACGCGACGTTCTGAGCGGCGCCGGCGCTGACGTGACGACAAGCATGAGTGCAGAACAAGCCAAGACACTTCTGTTAGCGGAATCATTTGACGCAATCATCATGAGCGGAAAAATGCCTGGAAATTGGGGCGCACCCGACGCGCATCAATGGATCTCGCAGAATTGTTCCGGACTACAAAAGCATGTGCTATTTACGTTCTCCAGTCTTACGGAACCTGAAGTTCGCAGCTTCTTACAAGACAATTCTCTGCCGCATTTGGTGAAGCCTTTTGAAGTGAGCGAATTGATAGCGCATGCCAGGCGTCTGCTTGTGAAAACGAGTGCGGCGGCGGCAGGCTAAACACCGCGTTCACTTGCCGGTAGCTAAAGTCTGCTGGTATAAACTTTCCCGCAACATTCGCGTACATTCTTTCAATGCGGCCTCGTTCCTTCTGTACCACATCCATTGCCCAAGTTTTTCAGCGTCGACCAAACCTGCCTTTTTCAGAATCGACATGTGGTGAGAAATTGTGGGTTGTGAGAGTTGAATGCGCATCTCAATGTCGGAAGCACAAAGGCCTGTGGCTTTACCGATGGAGCAAGCTCCCTTTTCCCGGAGCGCTCGCAAAATTTTCCGACGCGCCGGGTCAGCAACGGCTTGCATGATGAGAGTTAGTTTTTGTTCAGAATCGATTCGTTGTTCTGGGTATAGTTTTTCTGGGGAGGCTTTTCTCAGCGGATGAACCATATCCCACCTTAGACTTACTTTTTCAAGATGGGATTATAACCATCAGTCACAAGCTTTGCGCGCAGGGTTTCAGCTTCTTTGATGTCTGCGAACGGCCCTACTTGTACGTGGAAAAGTTTATCTCCCGCGAGATTTGCGCTGAAGGCCGGATATTGTTTTCCCTTCAATGCATTCACCAGAGCCTCCGCGTCCTCCTGCTTGCTCACGGCCGCGACTTGGACGTAGTAGCCATTTAAAGGTGGTGGAACCATGGGATCAGCACTCTTTGGCTTCTCTTCGGCCGGGGCTGCCTGATTATTGGCGTCGCCAGCTTTGGCGTCGGATGCACTCGTGGGAAGTTGGGCGTCCGCGTCTTTCTGTCCGACG
>JAOAPG010000125.1 GCA_025462785.1 Acidobacteriaceae bacterium | reverse complement strand
ACGGTTCCGTCAATCCGTGCACAGAGGCAGGCCCATGGGAGAGTCGTTCGATCATTGCCCGCCGGGTTGGATCAGACAAAGCCGCAAACGTTGTACCTAATTTATCCACAACCATATGGTAGTGGATGATCTGTCAATGTCAAGTGTGAATTTTGCGATCCCTGATTTCTGTTCACTGATCCGAGTTGGCTCACTATGACAATCGCGACGACTGCGAAATCGCCGAGTCACTCATCGACCCTGATTGGTAATGGGAAGTCGGCCAGTGTTTACTAATACGGCGTCAATGAGTGAGTTGGCGATTTATCGCTCATCGAGGAATTAGCCGCACTCACGACCGTGGATCGATCCATAGCTATTAGCTCAGCCGGGCTGCTTCATTTCAGCCACGCGAATGCCAAGGAATCTGTGTCTATTGATGTGTCGATGATCGGCTTTGCAACGTTCAGCGCATCTTCGCCATTTGCGAACATCACGACGCCTGACTTTCTTACTGGGTCGGCCATCACAAAAGCTTTGAAGACGCCGTTATCGCCCCAATGCCAGAGCATGACGCCCTTATGTTCGCGCTGAATACCCCATCCCAAACCCCAGAAGAGCGTCTTCGACAGCTCTTTCGGTTCTTGCTTAACGCAAATCCTGCAAGTCGGGTCGAGCGCGATCTCAGGCGTCTCCATCTGACGGAGCACGGAGGACGAAAGCCCTTTGCCATTCAGAACTGCGTCGACGAAAAGCGCATAATCTCTGGCGGTAGTATTCAGGCTGGATGCTGCTCCGGCTTCCTTCGGCTTCTCTAGCTCACCCGGTCCTCCTTTGGAGTCATATCCCGTAGCCGTCAGGGAATCAAAGCTCGGTCTCCACACATAGCTGCTGTTCGTCATCCCCAACGGCTTGAAAACAACTTCGTCCATATAAACGTCCAGCGGTTTCCCGGTAATCTGCTCGACCACGTGTTGCAGATAGATATATCCCTCACCTGAGTAGCTGAAACGTTCTCCGGGGGAAAAATAGATGGGAAGCGAGCCGTCGTCGCCCCGCCAATTCGGAAAGCCGGTTCGATGACTCAATACCAATCGAGCCGTGATCTTGCCTACGCGTTCGTCTGGAACGTAGGGCTTTGCCAAATAAGAGCTCAACGGAGTGTCGAGATCGAGCTTTCCCTGGTCGACCAACTTCAGCACGCCGTAAGTGAATACGGGTTTGCTCAGGGAAGCGGCTTCAAAGACCGTGTCCGTCCTGACGGGTTCTCCCGTCTTCTTGTCTTTCACTCCGAAACCATGCAGCCAGATCGTCTTCCCACCTCGGATCAAGGCGATCGACATCCCAGGAACTCCGCCCTGTTGCATCAGACCTGGAACCTCGCTTTTCAGCCGCGAGATCACATCTCGCGTGGACCGAACCGAGGGAACTTGTGCCTGTAACCTTGTGGTTCCCATAACGCCAATAGCGACTGCCACCAATACAAGAACCCCGCCGACGGCGTAAAAAAATCGCATCAATTCTGCCTCCTGGCAAATCTCTAGCCGCTTCTCATCAGCAGATGAAAGGCGGTGTTCGTTTCTGGCACATACGTGCGATCGGTAATTTTGGTTCCGGGGCAGTCCTGACAAGTCGGCTAGGGAGGAGTGATCCCGGTCAGGGAGGCTCCGGTTCAGCGTCAACGGATGCTCCGCATAACCCGCTCGGCACGAAGCCTTGGGAAGAGTTGCCCGATCCCGACCGACCTCATTCTGGCAGTCCCATTCGACGGCGCCGACCCCGCGGAGTTGGCGATGGCTCGTCGTGTGCTGCAGGCCGCAACCCAACGCCTCAACGAATACATATCAGGAGGAAATAAAGTATGACAATCTTAGTGACTGGTGGAACGGGACTCGTGGGTTCGCGGCTTTTACGACGCTTCGTCGATGCTGGTGTGGACTGCCGTGCGCTCGTGCGCCCATCCCAGTCCCAAGTGCTAGATTAAGATAAGTCGGGGAGATTGTAAGAGCGCATGCAACCGCAGAATCCAATCGAGCATGTTGTGATCATAGTTAAGGAGAACCACAGCTTCGACAATTACTTTGGCTCTTTTCCCGGCGTAAACGGCGCACAACTACCGTCGGCGCAAGACCCGCCCACCTCCGGCGATCCACCACACGATCACGCGGCATGGCTGCAGCGGGCGACGCACGCAGTGAAACTGCAATACAGCGAAAAGGACATTCCCGCGTATTTCTCATTCGCGAGACAATTTACGCTGTGTGACAACTACTTCACGGAAGTGGCCAGCCAGTCCGAACCCAACCATCTCATGCTCATCGCGGCGGCTTCTCCGATAATCGATAATGCGAACAAGAACCGGACATACCAGCCGCAGGAGCCTTTCAAACTTCAGACGCTGCCGAAGGCGCTGGAGAAGACGAAACTTACGTGGGCTACTTACGGGGACCCTGGCTTCAGTTATTTCGAGAAAATCGAAGAGCTAAAAGGCAGCCCAAATATTCTGCCGTGGACTAGATTCGACACAGACGTCGCGGCGGGGAAATTGCCGAATGTGTCCTGGATGTACGCGCCGGGCAGTCCGGTGGAGCTTTCCGAGCACCCCCCGTACGGGAAAAACGCAGGGCAGCAGACGGTCAAACTGGGGAGCCAATGGACCGCCGAGCGCGTCCACAAACTTGGTCAGAGCAAACTGTGGGGTTCTTCAGTGATCCTCATTACATGGGACGATTGGGGTGGCTGGTACGACCATGTTGATCCACCCTTGAAGGACAAGTGGACAGGCGGAGGTCCTCGGAAGGGACCCAGTTACACCAACACGCAATTCAGTTATGGAACCCGGGTCGGGTGCCTGGTAATCAGCCCCTACTCGAAACGAGGAATCGCCAAGGCGTTTCACTCGCATGTGAGCCTGGTGAAGTTCTGCGAAGTGACCTTTGGGCTGAAGCCGCTGAACGCAAGAGATCATGCTTCCGACGATATGTCTGATTGCTTTGACTTCAAGCAAACACCGCTGGCGCCTCCAACTTAGAAATCTGGTGCACATTGGTGGTGAATTCCCATAGGCGACGAACTCGCGGTGCGGCGAGGGTTTTCGATTTGAAGGAAGGGAACCTGGACTACCACACGGTCTGCTCGATCCATATCGACATAGAAAATTCTTCGTTCGACGTAACAAATTGCGTAAAGAAGGCGTATATATCTGTGAGTCCGATATAAGGGACCGATGAATATGGCTTTGAGTCGGCCGGATCATCCATCGTCTCGAACGTCCCGCCATCCACTATGGCTTCTGTTAGGGTTCTGGTTCTGTGTTGTTATCTCCATTGCCGTCGTTCTCCGGAGACTCAACGAACTGATCCGTCCCTCGCACGGCAGGCCTCCACAGATGGCGGCGATCGACGCAACCTTCTCGTCGCACGCCGTGCTAACCGCGATGCACATCATCCCGGCGGCCCTGTTCGTGGTTCTCGCTGCCGTGGTGCTGCTGCGCCGGACCGGTAGCGAATGGCTGGAGCGGCTCTTCTTTTTCTTCGGCGCCATGACCGGCGCGACCGCGTACGCGATGAGCTTCCACCCGGTCGGCGGCTGGGTCGAGCGTTCCGCGGTCCTCGTCTTCAACACATGGTTCCTGTTGTCGCTTGCCCGCGCCTACTGGTTACGCCTCCGCGGTGAGACCGCACGAAGGCGGGAGTGGATGACCCGCGCCGTGGGTATCCTGCTCGGTATCGCAACGACTCGTCCCGTCATGGGAGTGTTCTTCGCTACAAGTGCCCACACGCATCTTGGCCCGAACCAGTTCTTCGGGATCGCGTTCTGGATTGGTTTCTCCATCAACGCCGTGGTCATCGAGATTTGGTTGCACTCAAAACGACGGGCACAACTCCACAATCCGGGGCTGTACTTTGGGATCTTTGCAGTTTCGCCAAACGAACATCCATCTTAATTTGCTCTTCGTCCTAGCGCTCTGCGGCAACCGCCTAACCCACCTGAACTCGAACGTCAGAGATCGTTTGTTTTAGCGTTCCCGCATCACCGCCCGGACTGTTTTTTCTTCAGCGTCCATTAAGGCGCACGGTTCTCTCAGCATCCGTGAACAATTCTCGGATCGCATCATAGCCGAGGGTGCGGGGCACCTTTCCGTTTTTGCAATGCTCGTCGCTCTCCTTGGAGCTGGGATCTCCCGCTTTCAGGCGCGAAAGTTGCGCTGGCGGTCCGTCGTCTGGATGCCGGCGAGGAGGTGGCCGTGCAGGGGCGAAGCAGCCAGTAGGCGCGGGACGGTTCGTCATCGTGCGGATGGGTTAGGTCTAGTACTATTCGTGCAATACCTGATGAACTAGACTGATTGCAGTCGAGCCTTCGCCCACAGCCGAGGCGATTCGCTTGGTGTTTCCAGAACGAACGTCGCCGACGGCAAACACACCAGGCAGGCTCGTCTCATACAGATACGGCGCCCGCGCAAGAGGCCAGTGAGCAGTTGCGAGCTCTTCCGGCGTCAACGCCGATCCCGTCTTCAGGAAACCTTGCTTGTCCTGTGTAGCACATCCGTCGAGCCACTGCGTATTCGGACTTGCTCCGGTCATCACAAAAACGTGGCGGATAGATCGGCCTTCGAACTTTCCAGTTTTCTTGTTTCGCCACTGCACGCGGTCGAGCTGGCCATTTCCCTCGAGCGTGGTGATCTCTGTATTGGTGTTCAGCGTTATCGCTGGATTTTCTTCGATTCTGCGAATCAGATACCGCGACATCGTGTCAGATAAAGCTTCCGACCTTATCAGCATGTACACATGTCCTGCCGTCCCCGACAAAAATACTGCTGCTTGCCCTGCTGAGTTGCCGCCGCCGATCACGACTACGTCGTCACGACCACACAACTGCGCTTCGATAGAAGTCGCTCCGTAATAAACGCCGGCCCCTTCGAAGTGAGACAGATTCTCAATCGGCAGCTTGCGATACTGCGCTCCTGTCGCGATCACAACGGTGCGAGCGGCAAACCGTAAACCACCGTCAATCTCTACCATGTACGGCTTGCGGTCGCACGTCAGGCGTACGGCCCGCCGCGAAATCATCATCTCCGCTCCAAATTTCTGGGCTTGGATGTAGGCTCGGCCCGCGAGATCTAGGCCGGAAATACCTGTGGGAAATCCCAGATAGTTTTCGATCTTTGAACTCGAACCGGCTTGTCCGCCGGGCGCTGTCGTCTCGACAACCAAGGTACTGAGTCCCTCCGAAGCCGCATATACAGCCGACGAAAGACCCGCAGGTCCCGCACCGACGATGATCACGTCACGCAAATGCCCCTGGTCGATTCCTTCATTGAAGCCCAGGCAATCGGCGACCTGCTCGTTCGTAGGATTCCGGAGCACGAGCTTGCCTCGGCAGATCAAGACCGGCACACATTCCGCGTCTACGTGAAATCGATCCAGAAGTTCCTGTACGCCGGGATCATGATCGAGGTCGATGTAGGAGTAGGGATGACCGTTTCGCGAAAGGAATTCTCTGATCCGCAGTGTCCCTGCGGAGTTGCTTGATCCCAAGACCACAGCGTCTCCCCAACCATGAGCGATCAACTCGATGCGCCGCAGAATAAAAGCGCGCATGAAAATGTCGCCCAGTTCGGCATCGCTCTGCACCAGTCCTTGCAAACTTCTCCGATCAATTTCGACGATTTCCCCTGCATCCCGCATGCGTGCCCGCATAAGGCTGCGACGGCTGGAGAGCATGGTGACGTCACCAAGAAAAGTTCCTGCTCTGTAAACGACGATCAGTTCCTCGCCCGCGCCCGTGCTCCGCACAAGATCCAGCGCGCCAGAAATAACTACCACAAACGGCAGATTGTAATCGCCCTGTTCGACCAGCACTTCTCCCGCTGACACCTGACGCTTTTTCCCGTGTGCGGCAACACGCGCAATCTGGGCAGTAGTCAACGTTGGGAATAGCTTTTCACGCTGTTCGGGAGAGATCGTTTCCCATGGGGTCTTTTGCGAGGCGGAGTCCATAACAAATTAATTAGACACCTGATTATCCACTTTCCCCCTAACGACCGCCATGATCCCTGTCTCTGCGGCCTCGCCTATCTGAGATCTTGGCCAAGAGTCTGTCAATCACCTGTTCGAATGCGGTTGAGAATGCCATCCCATAAAGCGAGTCGCGCTTGTAATGCGGTTACCGCTCCGAATCCGGCTTCTTCCCACTTTGTTTCGTCGGGACCGCACAATTCCTCAACCATCTGCACTGCCATCGGGCCATGGCTGTCAGCATCGACCTCGACATGACGGTCGAGGTAGTACTCGAACAGGCCCACTGTTTCAAGCTGTTGCCGCAGATCTTTCACCATCTGATGGAACATATCGGGAATCAGGTCTTCTCGCCCGAAGGTGAACGCTGCTACGGTGACATGCGGTTTGTTTAACTGAAGGAATGAGAACGTGGTCCGTACAAACTCGACGGCTTCCGCTGGCGGTCTGGCGACCGAGAGCGCATCTGGCAGCGCACGGCCGCTCTTTAGTTCATGGACCAGAGTGCGAACGGCGGATGTATTGGCTCCCGCTTCGACCATGGCTTCGAGATAAAGCTCGAAGTGACTGATGTACCCGTCACCAAACTTGTCGCTCTCCTCGCCGAGTACGATCTCGTTAATGAGCCGGCGGGACTTCGGGTACGCGCTCGGCAGCCATGGGGTTGCGACACAGGTAAGAGAAGCTTGAAGCGATTTCAAAAGCGACATGAAATCCCACACAGCGAATACATGCGATTGGAGAAAGATCCGCAAGTGCTGGATGTCTCGGATCTCACGATAAAGTGCATGGTCCACAAGACGCTGGCGGGCCGGGGCAACAATCTCGAGAAGGCGCGTAATCGATTCAGTCTGAGCTGGCACATACTTAGTATGCAGCAGGCCGGGTGGAGATACCCGAATCTTTGGCCACCCTGACTTTCAAACAGATCATCTGCCACTTGGAATTACACCAAGTCTTTCGACGAGATAAGTCCTTCCCTAATGTTGTCGATAGGTTGCTGTCACGGCAGAGCTCCCCGGTCGAGCCCCTGCGTCGCCGTTCTCCGCCCCACCGGCACCTCCACCGTGATGGACTAGGTCGGGCGGGCTTGACCATGTCCACAGTTGGCCTGAAACTGCTGACAGTATTTCTCAGCAGGAAGCGGCTCTAGCCGCAAATGTAACTCGGCCACAAGCTTACGTTCGAGATCTGCAAGATTTCTTGACCACTGTACGAGCAGCATCTTTGTTCGTACTTCCCGGTAACCAAGTCTGCGTGCCAGTTGCCAGATTCTGGCTCGTGCGTCGTCTTCCTCGATTGGCTCGTTCGAGTCATCGCCGGATTCGTCCGAAGTGTTTTCCGGATAGAACTCCGGGGTGATGTCTTGAGCACGTTCAGCGGCCGTTTCCTGAACGACGTACTGCTTTTGCGGACCGGGACGCGATTCGTCGCTGGGACGGGCAAGTCCAGTCGTTCCGATGAAACTTGTGCCGGACCCTTGAATGTCGGGGATCGGGATCTCAAGACTCAGTATGTGAGCCACTGTGGTATGTCTGTTACCGGCTCGGTCGTAGTACCAAATCTTCTCAGGCATGGCTCTGAGAACGGCTTTGATCCCCGCCAACCGGCCGCCGTTGAATCGACGGGCCTGCATCAAGCCAATTGAAAGGTTCCGAACCGAGCGATAGCTGCTGGTATGCAGCCGGCACACCGCGCCTAATCTTGGAAACTTCTCCAAGACGAAATACAGATCGCCGGACGGGCGGCAATCACCACGTTTCAAATCGGGGCACCCTTCACCGCAAGGAGGAAGAGGTTCACCCTTCCGCAGACCGCCAATGAACTTGTAATCCCCGGGCCAAATCTCGCCCTGTGGACACTTTTGTGTCTTGCGGATGGCTCGCATCTCGAAATGTGGCTCACCTCCGTTCGTGATTTGTACGAGTTCGCCACGGCACTTGTAACCGCCGGAGGTCCACCAAGCGAGTTCGGTACGAAAGACTTCCTTTGGATCATCGTGGAGAAACATGATGCCGAGCTCAGTTGGTTTCTCTCCAAAGGGTTCTCCAATATCGGAAGCAGATTCCCAGATGACATCCTGCCCGTGAAGCCTCTTCCGCTTGAAAACGAAGTGGTCAAGCTGCCGTGGATGGCCATTCTGATTACCAGGCTGTGGGCCTTCTCCGATGGCAACTTTGATTGTTACCGGCAGCTTTTGCAAGGCCACTCCATTTTGATCATGTGTGAGTCCGAGAATCCCCATGGGAGCTTCTCCTTCCTTTATCTATTTTGTTGTTGAGCGCGGTCTAAGAGATCGGTTCGTTTGGTTTGATTACAATTACAGCCCGTCAGAATAGAGTGAGTTGGTCGTCGGTTACGACTTGTCGTCGCGAATTTCTCTTCTGGAGTGGTTCCAAGGATCTAAGCGAAGTCTATTGGGGGCGTGGGCGGAGTCCGCGTCCGGTACCAGCGTCGGAGTGGAGACGAGGTGAGCTGCCTCTTCGGAGCTGATTTGGATGCCGAAGCTTTCTTCCTGCTTGCGTTGGAGAGCTGCCCACTATTCCGAGTCGGAGACTATGCCGAGTGAGGACCATCCCATCGAAGCGGCTTCTGCGCCGGCACCTGACAGAGCGGCCATCCATTTGCCATTGTTTTGAGTGACCGTCAATTTCGCTCGGCATAGTTCCAAGCTCTTATGTGGTGCGCTATCGGTGCCGCGGATGATAAAGCTAGAGTGCCTTCAAGAAGGCCATCAGTGTGTCGTCGGGTTTGTAGCGGGTGAGTCTGCCCCCGACACCAGCTTCACAAATTCAGGCCTTTTCAGTGGGACACGCCATTACCCCATTTCGGAGATAATCCTGAAATGACGGATCGACATAATCAGACACGGAGGAACTATTGGCAAAAGTAATCGTCGGGATGACCATCTCGCTTGACGGGTTTGTAGCCGACCAAAATGGCAACGCAGGTCGCCTCTATCCCGACTTGGCGGCGCTCAGACACACCGCTTACATGAAGGACGCTATCGAGCAGACTGGTGCAGTCCTCATGGGAAGAAGGACGTTCGAGATGGGGGACCCCGACTCGTTCGTCGGAAACTACGAATTCCAAGTGCCGATTTTCGTGCTGACCCATCACCCGCCGAGCGTTGCACCGAAACAAGACGAGCACCTGACCTTCACGTTCGTGACCGGCGGTGTGGAATCAGCAGTCGCCCAAGCAAAAGCTGCCGCCCGCGATAGGGCAGTTCAGGTGGTCGGCGGCGTCAGCATAGCCCAACAGCTCTTGGATGCGGGACTCGTCGACGAGCTTCACGTTGATATCATGCCGGTATTTTTAGGCATCGGTCTCCGGTCGTTTGAAAGCTCCAGCCTTGAGCGCGTCCGGCTCGAGAAAATCAACGTGCAGGAAGTCGGCGCGAGAACAAGCCTCAGATTCCGCATGAAGCAGTAGTCGACCTTCTGGGCTGACTTCAAGGAATGCAATCGCTCAGTTTATCGAACAAGATCGCCACTCAACGGGAGTCATCTACCGATAAGTCGGCTTGTAGCAGGTGATCTCCGCGCTTGGCATTGATCTGTGAGGATTAGGGTTCCCGGAAGTAATCGAGTCGACGGACGTGCAGCGGTTTCCTGGACTGTCGCTTTCGTATTTGGACTCCCATTTTTCGAAATACTTGCTGATGGGCCGCGTGAACACTGCATTGACAGTCCGCATTCGACCTGGTGACAACCAAATTGTTCGTTACCGTCGAATATTGTCGTGCTCGCGGTCGGCTGAATGTTAATTGAGTCTTTCGAACGGAATTTCTCTGCGGCTCAATAAAACATCGATCATGTATTTTTTCGCGTACAGTTCTTCAAAGCTCACGCGAGTAGCCGGCTTGATCTTGTTCTCGACAACCCATAGATAATTGTTATGTAGGTTGTACGCAAAGAAGCCAGCTTTTTCGAAGGGTTCAAGCGTTTCTCTGATGTAAGGTTGTTTTGCTTCGATGGCGACGCACAGCCGTGAACTTGCAAAGTTTTCGAGAATGTCTTTGCCCATTTTGTGTTCGGTGCCTTCGACATCCAATTTGATAAAGCTAACGTTGGCTGCATCGTTACCGACCAGCGCCGACAGCCTATCCGCGCGAACGATAGTAGACTGCCAATTCTTCCCCATCAGCCAATAATCAAGCTCGCTCTTCTTGGGCCGCTGCAAGCGGCATAGCATGTCACTTTTCGAATTAAGATAAAAAGTTAATGCACCGCT
>JAOAPG010000123.1 GCA_025462785.1 Acidobacteriaceae bacterium | reverse complement strand
CGCGGTGCCACGCTTCATCACCACGATACCACCCGCGTAGTTGGCCAGATGAGCCGCTTGTTCGCTGCTAGCGCCAGCCCCTAAAGCGGCCGTGAAAGTGGCAATCACAGTGTCGCCAGCTCCGGTGACGTCGGCAACTTCATCGGAGCCGAAGATGGGAATGTCGACCGGCGCCTGCTTTTTCGTGAAAGCCACCATTCCATGGCGGCCACGGGTAATGATTAGAGATTGCAGTTTCATGCGAGAGACAATCTGCTTGCCAGCTTTTCGCAGTCGCGACCAGTCTTGACCAATTTCCATTTCAAGAGCTTGCTCGGCCTCAGGCTCGTTGGGAGTCGCCGCGGTCACACCTGAATATTCCAGCAGGCGATACCGAGAATCGAGGATGACCGGAATCTTCATGTGCCTACCGCCCCTACGAATTGCAGCCCAGAGCGCTGGAGTCGCAGCGCCATAACCGTAATCGGAAATCAACATCGCGTTCGATGTACGCGCGAACTCGCGCGCGGCTTGAACGAGATTCCGCCTGACTTCGGTCTTGGGTTCTCCCTCCGGTTCACTATCGACTCGCACGACCTGTTGCCTTGCGGTATGGGGCATGCCGGCTAAAATCCGAGTCTTTGTAGTGGTTTTGTAATTCCTGTCTTTGAAAATCCCGCTGATTGGAATGCGCTTCTCCCGAAAACTATTCAGCAGCAAGCGTCCTGGCTCATCATTTCCGACTACCCCGACCGGTAGGACTTTTACTCCCAGGTCTGCCAGATTGTTGATCGCATTCGCGCCTCCGCCTGGTACTACCTTGCGATCGCGATGCTTAAGGATCAGAACCGGCGCTTCTCGCGACACACGCGATATTTCGCCGAAGATGAACTCATCCGCCACCATGTCCCCTAGAACGGTCACGGTAACATCAGGGAAGGAGTCTATGATCTTGTGCAGGGCGTCGACTTCGGTGCGATGCTTGCTCATTCAGTTAGCAGAGAAATTGTTTCAAGCGAAGCGTCTTCGTTCTTCGATCACACGCAGCATAGCATCCACTGCGCTATCGGCATTTTCCAGAATCATTGTTACAGAAATAATTGCCATCGGCTGCAATTTCGAGAGATGTTGACCAAGATTAATTGCGTCTTTTTCCGTGGTGACAAATCCCCCTGCTCCCGTACGTTGCCGCAGTTGTAACAAATCGTAGATGTCCTGCTCAGTATATGGATGATGATCTCTGTAAAATTTCTCTGCGACGGATTCGATACCTTCGGTTCCGAGCTGAGAAACAAAATTACGCGGCTTGGCGATGCCGCAGAATACAACCGGCTTCTCTGGAACACTATCAAACCGGATCCCGCGTGGAACTTGCCACGTTAGTTTTCCACGGAAATGCTGCAAATCCCCCGAGCTTTCGTTGAGCGAAGTCTCATTCGTAAGCACCACGGCATCCGCTCTTTTGAGGGAGCTTAACGGTTCTCGCAACCGTCCGGCAGGCAGCAGGCTGTCGTGCGCATCTTCAGGGTTAATCAGAACGATATCGAAGTCGCGTGCCAGGGCACGGTGCTGAAAACCATCATCCAGACGGTGTAATCGCGGCCCAAATTTATCTTCAGAGAATTTTCCCGCCTGATATCGATCGGCTCCCACGATTACAGGAACCTCGAGCCGACGCGCAATCAGCAATGGTTCATCCCCGAATTGATCAGGGGAGCCGCTCGGATCAACCAACGCGATACCTTTAGATTTACGGCCGTAGCCTCGTGAGAGAACGTCGAACTCAATACCCCTTGCCTTGAGTAATTCTCCCAGCAGAATCACAAACGGCGTCTTGCCAGAGCCCCCGACGGTCAAATTTCCAACGCTAATGACTGGCCCCTCGAGTCTTCGCGTCGGAACTAAGGCGGCATCATAAAGCGCATTTCGTGCCTGCACCACGAGTCCGAAGATAGAAGCCAAGGGTTTCAATGAGATTTTGAGGTTGCTGCGCAGGTTCGACGCCGAATCTTGGAGAGCGCGTTCCACTTCGCTCGAATCTAGGAGGCGCTGCAAGGCCTCCAATGTCCTTTGGGTAGCGCCCATCTGAGCTTGTAGCGTCTCGACTCCACGCTTACCGAGCGCCCTGCGCTCC
The DNA here is from genome assembly GCA_025462785.1 of Acidobacteriaceae bacterium. Lineage (GTDB taxonomy): Bacteria > Acidobacteriota > Terriglobia > Terriglobales > Acidobacteriaceae > JAOAPG01. The sequence continues at coordinate 2,085 of JAOAPG010000123.1, read as the reverse complement.
GATCCGTTTGAGAGAAGTTCGATTAACGCGAGCGGGAATTCCGCTTGACCCACGATTCGAACGGCATCATGACTCTTAAAGTGTTCCACTATCTCTCGGAAGTTTTCTGTGTGATTGCCCACGATAATCGCAATTCCGTGCTGGGCCGCTTCGATAATGTTATGGCCTCCACGCGGAACAAGGCTCCCGCCCACGAATGCCACATCGCCCAAAGCATACATGGCAGCGAGTTCGCCAATGCTGTCCAGCAGAAGCACTCCCCTGGAAAGCGGATCAGCACTCCAGAGAGAACGCCGCCAGAAAGGGATCTTGAGACCTTCTAGTAATTGTGCGACTTCCGAAAAGCGTTCTGGATGGCGCGGAGCCAGAATCATAAAGGCGTTCGGATAGCTGGCCAGTACATTTTCAAAAGCATGTAACAGTAAGGGTTCTTCCCCTTCCACTGTGCTGCCGCAGACTATGACCGGCCCAGCCTTTGATTCTTGAAATGCCCCACGCAGCTTAACGACGATTTCTGGAACCTCCGGAACCGGTATGTCAAATTTAAGATTTCCGCTGACTTGAATGCGATCCGACGGTGCGCCAATGTTTGCCAGTCGCTTAGCATCGTCTTCTGTCTGGGCGAGAAAAAGATCGATATGCCCAAGCACCTTCGGCAAAATACTTCGAAAGCGCCGATAGCCGGGCAATGAGCGGTCAGAAATACGAGCATTGACGACAGCGACTCTTGCCCCGCTATTGTGAGCGAGGTGTAGGAAATTCGGCCAGAACTCCGTTTCAGCGAGCACGATCAGCGCAGGACGCAGCAACCGCAGATAAGGCCGTATCGCGAATTCAAAGTCGAGCGGAAAATAAAAGACATTCTCCTTGCCAAAACGTGACCGTGCGAGTTGTTGTCCTGTGTCGGTCGTAGTCGACACCAGAACGCAATACTCGGGCCGATGTTCTCGAAGCGCAGCAACTAGACCGCCCACGGCGCGTACCTCACCTACCGAGACTGCGTGCACCCAAATCACGGGCCGGGGAGGGTCTTCCAAAACACGCTGCGGCACCCTTCCCAATCGCTCGCCGAAACCCGCGCGGTACTTCCCGTAACGCATGGCCTGCAGCAGCCAATATGGAAGTGACAGGAGGAGTGCAAGTGCCAGAGCCGCGCTGTAGAGCAAGTACATTGAGGAAATGACATTCTACCCGCTCGCAGCATGCATGCAGCTAGGAAGGCACCATTATTCGAGAGGCTTGCATCCTATAATCGATTGACATGCACGACATGCAACTGAATCTTACGAGAAATCGCGTGCTCACCATCGCAGCAGTTGTAGCGCTGCTTCCTGTTTTCTGCCTGGCGTCCAAGGAATTTGTCATGCCAGCTGCGCAACCAGCGAAGTCGTATAGCGCGCACAGCGAGGATCCTGGCCATGGCATTACGGTTGCGCTAGATCCATACGATACGGAGGCCAAGGCGAATATCTTTTCCATTCATTACAACGAACTGGATCTCCTCCCAATTTTCATGATCGTTACCAACGACGGCGATCAGCCAGTGCAGTTGGCTGGGATGAATGCGCAATTCGTTACTGCGAATCACACCAAACTGGATGCCGCTGGCACCGATGAGATTCGCCGCCGAGTCACGCGTCCGGTCTCGCGGCGTTCCTACCCGCTGCCATTTCCCAGCAAGACCGTTAAAGGCGGAGTCAGTCCCAAGCAGTTAGAGGAAATCCAGCGCGCTCAGTTCGGAGCGCGTGCTGTGGAGCCCCATACAACGCAAGCGGGTTTTTTGTTTTTTGATGTTTCTGGAATCTCAAATCCGCTGGCCGGCGCTCGTTTCTACCTCACCGGAGTGCGTGATTCGAAGGGTGGCGAAATCATGTACTTCGAGATTCCCCTGGATCACTAAATTTCCGCTGACGACGAGTGGTAGAAATAAAGCGATTGGCGGTCCGCAGCCTGAAGTCTCAGCCAAAAGCTGACTTTCCCTTCGCTATAATCATATGTATGGCAACTTCTGTGGACAATGCTGTCGCGGCCCGGGCGAAGTATGAACCCGTGATCGGGCTGGAGGTGCACGTCCAGCTTCTGACC
>JAOAPG010000117.1 GCA_025462785.1 Acidobacteriaceae bacterium | reverse complement strand
CGTCGTTCGCCAGGCAGCAAGCGATGCGCGTGGAAATATGAACGGAACGGTGGTCGCGATTCAGCCGACCAGCGGACGCATTCTTGCCATGGTCAATCCGAAGCTCGCGCTTTCCAGTGGCGCGCAGCCATGCTCCACCATCAAAGTTTCCGTAGCACTCGCTGCTCTCAGTGAAGGCATCATCACTAAAGAAACCGAAGTTCGTCTGGGCGGCAGATACCACATGAATCTGACCAATGCCCTGGCGCACTCGAACAACGCATATTTTGAAGCAGTGGGTCGTCAGTTAGGATTCCCCAAGGTCAGCCACTACGCGCATCAGTTCGGCCTCGGTGAACTCGCTGGATACAACATTCCTGGCGAGCAGTTGGGAGTTTATCCGACCACAGAAATTCCTGCGAAGCTCGGCGGTGTGGGAAAAATGTGCAGCTTCGGCGAAGGCGTCTCCATGACTCCGTTGCAACTTGGGGCATTGGTTTCGGCAATCGCGAATGGCGGTACGCTCTATTATCTGCAGCATCCGACTAAGGCAGAAGAGATCGCCAACTTTCAACCAATGGTGAAGCGGAAATTGGATATCGCTCCTTTGATCCCTGAAATCTCGGATGGAATGGCCGGAGCAGTTTCTTACGGAACGGCACGGAGCGTTCGCACGAGCTTTATCGAAGAAGAAGTACTTGGCAAAACAGGCACTTGCTCCCATGAAGGCACTCGTTTCGGATGGTTTGCCTCCTACGCCAACACGCAAGTAGGACGCATCGTAGTTGTGGTTTTCCTTGAAGGGGGACGCCCGACTTTCGGTCCCAAAGCCGCGGAACTCGCCGGGAAGATGTATCGCAATCTGTACGACCACGAATTCTTCATGGCAAAGCCAATCCCGCCTGCCAATACAGCAGCTATCGACGCGGTCTCAAATCAGCAGTAAAGCCGCGGAGCTTGGATTCTAAAAAAGCCTCTCTCGCGAGAGGCTTTTTTCTTTTAAGGCGCCCACTCACGCATCAGATAGCTACTCCGCGTCGTGGAAAATGATGCCAAGAGTAAACCGCCAGCCAGAGCGCAGACGGCTTACGCCATGCCGCATGGATACTCTATAAACCCCTCGTGTGCCTTTCACGGGACGATGATTCACGGCAAAAATCACCCCTTCGCCCTGCGAGAGAGGCACTACCTCCACACGGGACTGCATGCGAGGTCGCTGCTCAGTCAATACAAATTGCCCGCCCGTGAACTCTTCCTCTGGTGCGCTCAATAGGAAAGCTACTTGGAGCGGAAAAACGATCCCGCCATAAAGATCTTGATGAAGGCAGTTGTAATCTCCCTCACCGTATTTCAACAGTAAAGGCGTTGGCTGCCGTTGATCTCCGGCGTGGCATCTCGCAAGGAATTTATCGTGATCCATGGGATACTCGGCACTTTTGCCAAAGGCCTCCTCCCATTGATTCGCGACACTGGAGAGATGGGGATATAAAGATTGACGCAGCACTGCAATAGGTCGGGGAAGAGGGTACTTGTAATATTTGTACTCGCCGCGTCCGAAGCCGTGCCTCGCCATCACCACCTGGCTTCGAAAGGCATTGGAATCGTCATAACCTGCAATGAATTCTTCGCATTCTGACTGGGTCAGAATTGGGCCAGTTTGGGCGTATCCTCGTTCATTTAGCTCCGCTTCGATCTGCGGCCAATTGAGCGACTCGACCCGTCCAGATAACGAAGCTGCAGGATGTAGGTCCTTCGAGATGGACATACTCTTCTTTATCACTCCTCTCAATCACAATAAAACCATTCCTTCTCGTCGATGCTCCGATTCTTGCCTTCAAATTAAGAATATTCGCTTCATCGGTCTTGCTGATGGTGCATCCGCTCGCCATTCTTTAACAGGCGCAGCCTGCCATCTTACGTAGCTGCACTACGGCAACTTCCGCCATGGGTCTCCAGTCTCGCCCCGATTGTGCGCTGAGTCCGGTAAGTACATCGTGAAAACTGGAAACTCCAGCCACCCAGCTGTTAATTGGGCGAGGTCTTTGAAAGTATGTTGAGATTGAAAGTCAGGAACCCCTTACGCCTGCTTACTTCTTCAATCGTCATCACAACTCCAATCTTTTTGGCTCTAACGGCCCAAGCGGCTCCGACAGTGGTTGTTTTTTCTCCTGGAACTGGATCTTTTGGTGCTCCCGTCTTCTATGAAGCTTATGCAACCAGTTCTTCGTGTAAGTCTGGCATTGCGGCCATGCGCATCTATACCGCACCCGGCGTTAACGCCTACACCACAAACGGAGCACATATCGAAACTTTCATTAATCTCAAGCCAGGTCGCTATAACACAGTCGTGCAAGCGTGGGACAACTGCGGAGGTGTGGCAAAGACCAATGTCGCAATTCAAATGCGGGAGTCAATGTATTTATGCCGAATGGACCGGTCGGTAATGTCCCGAATCACTTTGCCCCATCGGCAGTTAACCCCGTCTGTCCTGCTGGAATCGCGGCGGTGCGTTTGTACACCGGGAATAACACTACTCCGTACACGGTTCACTCAAATTAGCTGAATGATTTTGTGAACGTCACTCCGGGGAATTACTACTTCACGGATTGGCTTACGACAAGTGCGGTCACGTTTTGAAATTCGACTTCAACCAACCTGTCAGCACGTCGGGCCAGGGATACCTCTATTCAGTAAACAAAGATCTTGGGAATGTTGCGGAATTCCAGTTTACCAATGGGAAACTAACGAATCCCAATGGCACTGGAATCCACCTTTATTCCCAGCAGGTCCGAATGCAAGCTTCATTGCCGTCGATCCCGGCGGATGGTTCGCTTATGTCTTAACGGATAAAGGCATCATCGGGTATCAAATTAAGCAGACCAATGGCGCTCTTATGCCAATGCCCGGATCACCTTTTACCCTGAACGGTCAAGGTCCGGCAGACATTGTTGTCGATCCCAATGGAAATTTTGTATTCGTTGCTTACAACGAATCGAACACGGTTTCAACCTACAAAATTAATCGCTCGACTGGAGCGTTACTCAATACGTCCATCGTGCAGCTCTCCGGCGGCATCGTCGCGGCAAACACCGATTTCACAGGACAGTATGTTTATGCCATCAATCGAAATTTCCAATCGGCACAAGTGTTCGGCTACAAAATAAATGTCGATAATGGCGGTCTCTCGGCCGTGCCCGGGAGTCCATATACTTTGCCCAACAACGGACATTCTGGTGGTCCGCTCACCTCGACAAAGAACTATTTCTATGCCGTCGCCGCGTCTTCGATTTACGGATATGCGGTGAATTACAGCACCGGTGCTCTTACCGCAGTCCCCGGGTCTCCCTTCGGTTATGCGTCACCGTTCTTGGCTCCTCAATCCGCGTTAGCTGACAATCTTGGCCGATATGTATGGACGGCAGACGCATCGACCGATTCAGCACCGCCGGAAGGCTGGTTTACAAGGAACGACATCATGAATGGAACTGGTAGTCTCGGTCCGTTCTATGACACACAAACTGGAAGTCTGGCCTATCCCTCCATTACTGAAGATCCATCAGGAATGTGTCTCTATGCTCACGGTTATGATCAGAATTGTTTCCAGAGTGGCTGCCCGGGACTTGTGAGTTCCTGGACCATCAGTTCCACTGGCGATCCGGTTCTGCTTTCCGGGCTATTGAAGACCGGCGATTCTAATGCACAAGTGTTGTCGGGAATTGCGGTAACCAGAAAATTCGGCGACT
>JAOAPG010000422.1 GCA_025462785.1 Acidobacteriaceae bacterium | reverse complement strand
GGCTTCCCTTCTCGAATTACACCGGAGTATTGATCGGTGCGACAGCCATTCCGGTGTGGAATGAAAATGTGGGGGAGTTACCGATTCACTTCGGAATGTCAGGGCTGTCTGCGGCAGTTGGCACGCTCGAGCTCATGGGACATGAGCGGAGCAAGGCGCTGCAGATGCTAGGGCTCGGAGCAGCGACGTTCGAATGCTGGGAAGGCTGGCGGATTGAGACACGTCCTTCGACTGCCGAGAATCCATTAAAGAAAGGGCCCAGCGGCGCAGTCGTGCGTACTGGAGCCTTGCTTGCCGGTCCGCTGCCATTGGCTCTGCGCCTGTTGAGCATGACGGGCGACAAGCATCGATCGAGGAAGTTAAGACGGTTTGCGGCGATGTCGGCAATAGCAGGATCGCTGCTGACCCGCATCGGATGGATTTATGCCGGACATGCCTCCGCGAAAGATTGGAGAGCTCCGCTCGAGATTCCCCCTCCTGCCGAAGAATGAGGTTGTGATTCGCCCTCCTGCAGGACTAGGCCATCCTTCCTATAGTGGCAGCGGAAGCTCTTCCGAACTCCTACCACATGCCCATCGATGTGTTGTAAATGCTCTGCTCGTAAGCACAAAGATTCCAAGCCGAGGCATCTGTTCCCCTTCCCTACACATCGAAGTTCGGCGTCATCGACTCTGTAAGTTGAAGGAGAAGATATGAGCATCTGGACAATATTGTTCGCGATCTTGCTAATAGCTTGGATCGGTGGTTTTACAGTGTTCCATGTAGCGAGCGGGCTTATCCACCTGCTCCTCGTGTTCGCTGTCATTTCCCTCATTTTGCATTTTGTAATGGGAAGCCGGACAGCATAGGCGCGAGGACTCAAGGTGTGCACCTGCCTGGATGCCGAAAGGCAGTAATCTAGGCAGGAACTCGTCACTAGGAGCGCCATGCCCAAAAAACCCGTCGAAAATATTATGACTGTGGCGGCTAAATTCGTTGGATCTGCGATGGGAACGATCGCGAATAAGGTGGGCGTGAGGGTTGAGACCAAGGCTACCGAGTCAGCGCCTCCGAAACGCGCCAACACAATCGCCAAGCTGCCTAAAGTGCGTACGAAAAGCTATATTAACAAGAAATCCGCTCACAAACGAAAGATCGCCAAACATACCGCTGGATGATCTTAAGATTCTAACTACTCCAATATATTCTTCTACTAAGCCGCTATCTCGTTCTATCTCGCATATCGCTTTCTCTTAAACTAAGTTTCCTCTTTCTTCTGCGACTCCGTGTGGGGTTTTCTCTTGTCTCTGTTGCTCGTCGAACGGCTGTCCTTGGCTAATATGCTCCCGATTCGGAGAATGCAGATCCTGTGTCTTCTCGGATTTTTCATTCTTATTCGCTAGCATCGATTCCCTCATTGTGAGAATGTCAAGTTAGGGATGCGGATCTGGAGAAATGTTGCATCTGCGGCCCTCGTCGTGGATGACTGCGCTTCCCACTTAGGCGTACAATAAACGGTTTGCCTATGCAACGAGCTACTCAATACGAACTCCGTTTAGCCGAACGCATGTCGCGTCTGGGCACGGAAACCGCCTTCGAAGTCCTTAATAAAGCCCGGGCTCTAGAACGACAAGGGAAAGACATTATTCACCTTGAAATTGGCGAACCCGATTTCGATACGCCTGCCAATATCATCGAAGCCGGAGTGGAAGCGCTGCACAAGGGGTGGACACATTATGGTCCATCGGCGGGATTACCCGATCTGCGCGAGGCGATCGCTCAGGAAGTAAGTCGCAGCCGCGGCATAAAGGTGACTAGCGACGAAGTCGTGGTGGTGCCCGGCGGAAAACCGGTCATTTTTTTTACGCTGCTTGCTCTCGCGGATGTCGGAGACGAGGTGATTTATCCCAATCCGGGGTTTCCGATCTATGAATCGATGATTCGCTATGCCGGGGCAGAGGCCGTTCCCATTCGGTTACGTGAAGAAAAAGATTTTGGAATTGATGTAGATGAACTGCCGTCGCTAATCAACGACCGAACGAAGCTGATCATTTTGAATTCGCCGCAAAATCCTACCGGCGGCGTTTTAAGCAAGCGAGACATTCAGGATATTGCGGAGATTATCGGTGAACGCAATATTCTGGTTCTCTCAGACGAAATTTACAGTCGGCTCATTTTCGAGGGCGAGCACTATTCCATCATGAGCGTTCCGGGATTCAAGGAACGAACCATCCTGCTCGATGGATTTTCCAAGACTTATGCCATGACTGGATGGCGCATGGGTTATGGCGTGATGCGTCCCGATCTTGCGACGCATATTAGCCGGTTGATGACGAACTCCAATTCGTGTACGGCAAGTTTTACGCAGATGGCTGGTATTGAGGCGGTGCGCGGCGATCAGTCGTCGGTTGAACATATGCGATTGGAATTTCAGAAGCGACGTGATGTTTTCGTAGCTGGGCTGAATCGCGTAACTGGATTTTCTTGCCGGACTCCAAGAGGCGCATTTTATGTTTTCCCCAATATCACCGGGACAGGTTGGTCTTCCAAAAAGCTGGCGGATGCGTTGCTTGAGGAAGCAGGGGTCGCGTGTTTATCGGGGACGGCTTTTGGCGAGTATGGCGAAGGATATCTGAGGTTCAGCGTAGCGAATTCGCTCGAGAATCTGAATCAAGCGTTGGAGCGTATCGCTCAGTGGACGAAGGAGAACTTGTAGTCGGGGAGGCGGGAGTAGGGCATTCGACTTATGTATCCATTCGCAAGCAAATGGACATATTTCGCTCGCAACCGTTTGCACTCCCAGAGCTGCGCCACATTTCCTCGCAAGTGCTTTTTCGAAAGCCGAGAAGATCTTTGCGAAAACGGCTTCCCCTGGAACTTTGAAATCTAGTCGGATAGGAGAGCATGTCAAAGACATTTCGTGTTTTTGCCACCTGTGATATCGGACCGTCAATCGATCTTTTACGAAAACGTGGGTACGACGTTGAGGTCTACCCACAACCTGAGGCTCCTCCTAAGAGTTTAATCATTCAAAAAGTAAAGTCCGGGATCGACGGACTGATTACGACTTTGCGCGACCCAATTGATGCCGAGGTATTCGAAGCAGGTAAGGGGTCGCTGAAAGTGGTGGCGCAAATCGCCGTCGGCTTTGACAATATCAACCGAGCGGATGCGAACCGCTACCAGATTCCTTTTACCAATACTGCGGAGGTACTGACGGAGGCTACCGCAGAATTTGCCTTCTTCATGCTAGGAGCGCTCGCACGCAGGATGTGGACAGCTGAGCATCTCACGCGCGAAAACCAGTGGGGATACTGGCATCCTTATTTGCCTTTCTTGGGGAATGAAGTCACGGGAAAGACGATCGCCATCATCGGAACGGGTCGCATCGGATTGGCAATGATCAAGAAGTGCGCCGGATTCGATATGAATATTCTTTGCTATGACCCGGCTTATCAGAACAAGGAGTTTGTGACAGCTATCCAGGACACGATGGATTTGCGTGTGGCTCGTGGAATTTCGAAAGAGAAGAACTGGATCAAGTATGTGCCTTTGAATGACGCGCTGGCACAGGCGGATTTCGTCAGCGTGCACGTGCCGCTAATCCGCGAAGGGGAGAGTTCGACTCCTACCTACCATTTATTCAATGAACAGAGTTTACGAAAGATGAAGTCGAGCGCGTTTTTAGTAAATACTTCGCGTGGGCCCGTGGTTGATGAGAATGCGCTGGCCAAGGCTCTCCGAGAAAAATGGATTGCCGGAGCCGCGCTCGATGTCTACGAGAAAGAACCCTTGCCTGCGAATTCTCCTCTACGGGACCCAGCTATTGAAGATCGATGCCGGCTGTTGCCGCATTTTGCCAGCGCCGCGGAAATTACGCGGTTATCGAATGATCCCAACAAGGGGATGGCCGGGCGCTGCGTGCAGGGACTGATTGACGTGCTGGAAGGAAATTACGAAGGCGATGTGACGAAGATGCCGTATGTTGTGAATAAGGAAGCGTTCGTCTGAAGGGCGTCTGGGTGCACAGTAGAGATCCTTCGACTTGGAATTGATTCGCAAGCGAATCAATTCACTGCGCTCAAGATGACAATGCGGCCTTGCAGGCGATCTATTCCGAGATGGTATGTTCTTCGCTGTGGGAGCGCAGCACTCTATCTACTGAATATGGAGCTCTACGGGAGGGCTCATGGTAATGACGTACCTGCATTTCTCCCAATAACCCCACAGCCAGCAAATTGAGACCCGCTAACAACAGCACTGCCGCGAAAATCATCATCGGTCCGTGCTCGGCCATTACGTGCGAATGTCGCAGGAACTTCTCGATTAACAGCCAAAAGGTCACACCTGATCCCGCGAAGATACTGAACATCCCCAGAGTTCCAAAAAAATGCAAGGGGCGAGAGAGATAACGAAGCAAAAACCTAATCGTGATCAGGTCAAAAAACACACGGAAGGTCCGCGAAATACCGTAATGCGAAACTCCACGTTCGCGATTCACGTTGCGAATTGGCACTTCGCAGATTGACGCCCCGTGCCAGGAGGCCAACGCTGGAATAAAGCGGTGCAGCTCGCCATACAACGGAACCTGTTCTAAAATTTCGCGCCGATAAGCTTTGAAAGTCGTGCCAAAATCGTGAATATCCACACCGCTCAACTTTGCCATCACCCAATTAGCGCATTTCGAAGGAATGCGACGTAACCAGAGATTATCGATGCGGACCTTGCGCCATCCACTAACGATGTCGTAGCCCTCTGCAATCTTTTCCAGGAACATCGGAATGTCGGCGGGATCGTGTTGCAAATCGCCATCCATGGCGATGATGTAGTCTCCACGCGAATTGTCGAACCCGGCAGCAAGTGCCGAAGTCTGACCGAAATTCCGACGCAACTTCACCACGGTCACGCGGCTGTCGATGCCGGCGATTTCACGGAGCATGTTGAAGGTATGATCGCGAGAGCCATCATCGACCAGCACAATTTCAAAGCCCTCGCCATTAATCTCCATAACGGCCTTCAGGCGATCGTAAAGGTCGGTGACGTTTTCCTGCTCGTTGTGTAATGGAACGACGATAGAGTATTTCGGCATGGGATTGTTTATTATACGATGCCCAAGCGGCTTTTAAAGGTGCATACATTGTTTTGAGTTACTCAAGGCATCAAGACGACAAATGATCATTTTCAGCGTCCGCCTTTGATTCAGGACGAAGCACTGCAATGGAATCGCCTATAATTCCTCATCTTTTAAGACGAACCCAGTAGCGAAATGTTGGGCTGAACTGAAGAGGAGAACTCTATTTTGAGCAAGAAAACAGATACCGCTTCCCTGCAGGAGGTTTCACCACGTCGACATTTTCTGCAAACGGGCGTTTTAGCTACGGTTGGCGGTTCCCTATTGCCAGCGCTCGCGGGCGCTCGTGGAAGTAAAGCTTTGGCAGCCTCTTCGAGCACGGTGAAGCCATTCGAGCTGGATGAAAACACCATCGCCGATCTTCAGCAAAAGATGCGCACGGGAGCTCTCACCGCCCGCTCGATTACGGAAAAGTATCTGTCTCGCATTGAAGAGATTGACAAGCATGGCCCGATGCTCAACAGCGTAATTGAGTTGAATCCCGATGCCCTGACCATCGCCAGCGCGCTCGATAACGAACGCGAAGCAAAGAAAGTTCGCGGCCCCCTGCACGGAATTCCGGTCCTGATCAAAGACAACATCGACACCGCAGACCGGATGCAAACAACGGCAGGCTCCCTCGCACTGCTTGGGTCCAAACCAACGAGAGATTCTTTTGTCGTGCAGAAGTTGCGCGACGCTGGAGCTGTGATTCTAGGCAAAACGAACTTGAGCGAGTGGGCAAACATCCGGTCGAGTCATTCGACTAGTGGCTGGAGCGGGCGCGGCGGACAAACGCTGAATCCCTATGCGCTCGATCGTAATCCTTGCGGATCAAGCTCGGGCTCAGGGGCGGCGGTTTCATCCAACCTGTGCGCGCTTGCGGTTGGAACGGAAACAGATGGATCGGTAGTTTGTCCGGCTTCGGCAAATGGAGTGGTCGGGATCAAGCCGACCGTGGGGTTGATCAGCCGTGCAGGCATCATTCCCATTGCGCACAGCCAGGACACGGCGGGGCCGCTGACACGAACTGTTCGGGATGCTGCGATTCTGCTGAGCGCTTTGGCCGGATTAGATCCACGCGACAACGCGACAAATGGTAGTCGAGGAAAACCCGCGGCGGATTATACGCAATTTCTCGACCCCAACGGCCTGAAAGGCGCACGTATCGGTGTAGCGCGAAAATATTTGGGTTTCAACGATGCAGTGGATGAATTAATGGACACGCTGCTCGATGAGATGAAGCGGGCGGGTGCGGTTCTTGTTGACCCGGCCGATCTTGAGTCTCATGGAAAATTCGACGACACGGAACTGACCGTTCTCCTATATGAATTGAAGGCCGATCTGAACAGCTATTTGGCCGGGCGGCCAGGAGCACCGAAATCATTGAAAGAGATCATCGATTTCAACCAACAAAACAAAGACAAAGAAATGCCGTATTTCGGGCAGGATATGTTCATCAAAGCCGAAGCCAAGGGGCCGCTCACCAGCAAAGAATATCTTGACGCTTTGGACGCGAATCGCCGGTTGTCACGGCAAGGCGGAATCAATGGAGTGATGGATAAATTCCATCTGGATGCTATTGTGGCTCCGACTGCCGGACCCGCGTGGATCAATGATTGGGCGAACGGCGATCATGCGGTTGGCGGAAGTTCAAACGCGGCGGCGGTTGCCGGGTATCCGGATATTTCGGTTCCAGCGGGATTTGTTTTTGGTCTGCCAGTGGGAATTTCATTTTTTGGCCGGGCATGGAGTGAACCGACGTTGCTCAAGATTGCTTACGGGTTCGAGCAGACGATCAAGCCGAGGAAAGCGCCAAAGTTCCTGACGAGCGTGAAATTCTGACTGAGTATCCAAAGTCCCTACATCTAGGACAACGGACGGGCGAGGACGCCCGTCACTCCATCGAACTACTCGCTATTCGTAGCGCAACGCTTCGATTGGATCCAAATTCGCCGCCCGCATTGCCGGGAACATTCCGCTTACGATTCCCACCAGGCCGAGGATGATGGTAGCGACTATGAGTGTACGAGGCGCAACGATCAAGCGGATGTCACCGGCTTCAGCGTGTTTCGCGAGCGCGCTATAAAACGTCAAATTTCCCACGGAAAATGAAATTGCATAGGAAAGCAGGATGCCTATGATTCCTCCGACGGCCGTAATCACCATGGCTTCTGCTAGGAATTGAAACAGGATATCTTTCTTTCGTGCGCCCAAAGCCTTTTCGACTCCAATTTCGCGGGTTCTCTGGGTTACTGACACGAGCATGATGTTCATTAAGCCGACGCCGCCAATTCCCAAGGTGATGCTACCGATAAAAGCCAACAGAACTTTTAGTCCTAGCGTGATGATGCTGAATTGCTCAAGCTGTTTCTGAGCATCGAAAACGAAAATGGCACGCTCGTCGTCAGGCTTGAAGCCATGCGCGGCACCCAATGAGTCACGTATCGACTTTACGATCTTGGCGTGGTCGAGCCCGAAGGAGTCCAGCCAAATTCCGTCTATGTAGTGAGTATTGATGAGCACATCCATCGAGTGAAACGGGATGTACACTACGCGATTGTCATCGTTATCGGCTTCCTGCATGCGAGGCTGCATCACGCCTATAACTTGAAACGTAACCCCGTTGAGGCGAATGGATTGGCCAAGCGCCGGGATTCCAGAAAATAACTTTTCCTTTGCTTCAGAGCCCAGGACAGCATAAAGGCCATGACTCAAGTCGTCTTCATCATTGATAAACCGGCCCTGGTTGACAGCCAGAGACCAAATGTCCTGGATCGCAGGATCGATACCGAATACCTGAAAGTTAAAAGAACGAGGACCGTTCTGAACGGTCACCGTTTTGTCCGATGAGCGAGAGACACGGCGGACCAGCGGCGCGACGTTGCGTATGAGCTCTACATCATCCTGGGTGAAGCGGACTTGTACGCCGGCTTTGTTGCCACCAGCTTGTTGGGAGGTGCGGCCAGCGTAGATACCGATGGCTGTTGCTCCGTAACTATCCCAAATTGCCTGAATGGCGCGACCGAAGCCGTTGCCGTATGCGAGCAGAAGAACGACCGTGGCGATTCCCCAAGCCATCCCGAGCATGGTAAGCACCGTCTTGCGCAGGTCATGGCGCATCGCGCTGTAAGCCTGCTGGAGCAGATCTCGTTTCATCGCTGATTGCTATTCCTTTCTAAGCGCATCGACAGGTGCGAGTATGGCTGCCTTTCGTGCCGGATACAATCCCGCGATAACACCCGCAATGGCAAGAGAGACGATCGCCAAGGCTGCTGTGGAAGGCACAAGTTGGGGCGGATCAAATCCGGGAGGGGCAGGCAGCCTGCCTAAGGCAGCCATAAAACCTGCGGCTGCCGCCATGCCCAAGAGACCGCTTACAACAGTCAGGAAAGCGCCTTCAATAAAGAACTGAAACATGATGCTGCGATTGGTGGCTCCCAGAGCTTTTCGCAATCCAATTTCCCGGGTACGATCGGCAACCGCAACCAACATGATGTTGATGATGCCGATGGCCCCGAGGCTCAGCGTTACCAGACCCACACTCCCGAGAAACACATTCATGGCGTCGAAGATTTTCCCTACTTGATCGGAGGTGCGAATGCTGTCCCATTCATCGAACGCATCGAGATCAAGGTAATCGAATCCGTGATTGCGAGCTATTACCTTGTGCACTTCGACTTTCGCATTTTCGTGCAGGTCACGAAATGTCGGCTGATAATTAAGAAAGGAAATAGCGTCTTTGATTTCACCCACGTTTAGAGGCGGGAAATCCTCGTGCATGGTATTGAACGGCATGAAAAGGCGAAGATTCAGATCGTTGTTATTACCGTGGCCAATACGCTTGAGCGTGCCTATGACCTGAAAACGGACTCCATTCAGCAACACTGTGCTGCCAACGGAGGGACGACCGGGAAATAGCAGGCGGCGCGCTTCATCGCCCAAGACGAGAACTGCCCGCTTTTGCGTGTCATCCATTTCGTCGATCCAGCGGCCGTCGGCGATTGGAAGGTAGCGGATCTTGTTGAAGTTGGGGGTAACTCCCATCAGTTGTCCGCTGCTCTGAAAAAATTCGCTAACTGCACGGACATCGTTCCTCGAGATGACCGGGGCCGCCGCCTTTACGTCGCGACAATTAGCAAGGACGTCTTTGGCGTCCTGCGAGGTTAGATAATACTTTTGCATGCTGGTGAAGCTGCCGTTAACGGCGGGGGCACGGCCATCCCAGATGAACATGACGTTTTCGCCCAGTTCATCGAATTGCTTTTTGTTGCCGGAGCGGAAACCCTCGCCAAGACCGACTAGCAGAAGTAATGAGCCTACTCCCCAAGCAATTCCGAACATGGTCAGGAAAGAGCGGAGTTTGTGCGCCCACAAGGTTTGCAGGGTCTGACCGAAAATTTCAAACAGAATCCGCATGGGATGCGTTAATCATACCGGACCTTGAAGAGGTACGAAATCTGCAGACGGGTTGTTCCCACTGCTTTTGGACACTGCCCAATAACAGTGTTCTGCTGGCCTACTGTACAACCAAAGTGAAGGTTGCGGTGTGAGTGATCGTCCCGCTGGTAGCTGTGACCGTTACCGTGGACGTACCGGCAGGCGTCCCAGGATCGATATGGCCACCTCCACCACTGTTGCCACCGCCGCCTCCGCAAGCGGGCACCGATAATAGAAACGCGAATACCGCGAGCGATAGCAAGCTTCTGCAACCGCGGCGCTTTTTTGCTCCTCCGAGCAGAAAGATACCAGCAAACGTTATTGCGCTACTTGTGGCCCAGATGCCACGATTGCTCAAGTTATGGGGTCGATTGGCACCGACTTGATGTGCGCTCGTGGTATTTATGGTGAGCACCACGGTTGAGTTGGAGGTGACGCTTGAGGGAGACACACTGCAAGTGCTCTCCGCGGGCAAGCCGGCGCATGGTGAAGCGCTGAATGAAACCGCGGAGGTCGTTGATTGAAATCCCACCGGAATGCTAACTGTCACGCTCTGGCCCGGTGTGACCGATACCGAGTTCGGGTTCAGTGAAAAGGTGAAATCAGAACCACTGACAATGACTTGGACGCTACCAGAGCTGCCGGGAGGATAATTAGCATCTCCACTGTAATTAGCGCTGACAGTGTCGGACGATGCAGGAGTGTAGGAGAGAACGGCTTGCATTTCTTTATTGCCGGTCGCGTCAGTGGTTTGCGTGTAGGTAGGAGTCCCTGCAATCGGAACTCCTGTCAACTGACTGATAAATGAAACGGTGCCCGTCGGCGCAGTTGTTGTATTAGCGGTGTCTACTAGGGCTGTCAGACTTGCGGCAGAGCCTGCGGACACCGTCTGCGTAGGCGGAGTTAAGGACACTGCAGGCGGGGGGAAAGTCACATGCAGCGGGGATGCCGGGGACGTCGATGCGGTGTAGTTTCCATCTCCGCTATATGCCGCAGTAAGGGTGTAGGTTCCTGGACTGGGAAAATTGGCCGTCAAGAACGCATTGAGAAACCCAAAATTTGTGTTGTAAGTTACTGTTCCTGGGATTACGGTGCCGTTCGAGTAAAACGTGACTTGCCCAGTGGGTGGGGAGGAGTAGAAAGCGACGGTGCCGTTATCTACCGTTGTACTCAGGGTGATAGGTTGATTGGCGAAGGTTCCCTGGGCAGCAGGCACAGCTAGGCTCGTAATGTATTTATTGACGGTGATTACCACTGGCGTCGTACTAGCGTTATAGCTGTTGTCCCCTCCGTATTGCGCACTCAAACTGTGCGTGCCCGCTGGCAGTTCGACTAGTTGGTTTACGGTTTCGAGGTACCCTGCGCTGTTCAATGTATAGGTGCCGACGCCAAAAGGGTTTCCGTTGTCAGTGATGGTCACGTTCCCGGTAGGGCAAGCAATCTCGCCGGAGGGCGGTGGATTGCAAAAAGCTCCTTGGGAATTCTGGACATCCACCCGCAACCAGTATTCTTGTCCGTAGGTCACGGTCGCGGTTTTCCCGCTGCTTCCGGCCAGAAGAACTCCCGGCATGTATACTTTGCTGTTTTCCTTCGCCACATTAACAGTCACCGGACTCGAGTAGCTTCCGCCATAAGTGCCGTCTCCGGCATAGTGAGCAAATACTTTGTAATTCGTTCCTCCAGGCAACAAGCTGGTTGTTGCCGAGACCGAACCTCCTCCTTTTACCGTGAATCCATCAATAGCTTGCCCGGCAACGTTACCCACTCCGGTGCTGACTAGCAGCGACGCGTCCCCCGTGGCGGTAGTGGGACTAATGCTAATGTTCACATTCACTGGCTGGCCGTGAGTGATAGTGAGAGGACTTAGAGTCAGGCTCGTGGTAGTGGCCGTGAATGCAGCCTTATTCCAATTGGTGACCAGATTATTCGCGTCCACCGAGCCCAGTCCGGTCGCGAGGTCGTATGTGGTGCCGGTGGCGTACCCGGAGAGGATTCCGTAAGTATGCGCCGAATTATTCACCGTGCAATTTGGACTCCCGCTTACGCACGGCATGGCGATCGTAGAGCCAGCAGGAACATCATGGAAAGCGCTCGGTTGGTGGCTAGCCAATTTGTACAAGAAAAAGCCTGGATTGCCTTGCGGGAGCTGCATCTTCTGATTGACCAGAGCCATGATTCCAGCAAAGGCAGGCGAAGCCACCGAAGTACCGCCATATCCTGCGAATGAATTGACACTACAGCTTCCGGCTAGGTCTTGCTGACAAACCACATAAAAGCTGCCCGCGAAGCCACTGCTCGCAAATAACGAAATATCAGGAAGATCGCGAACATTATCATTTGGAACTCCAGTTCCACTCTGCCACGAGGGTTTCTGCCAGCCGGCACTCTTGCCTCCGCCACCGCCCGTACTGTCGAGCCAATTTGCCGCTTGCGTATTGTTGCATGCCGCTTCCGCAGTGGCGCCGTAGCCAAGAACTACAAACAACGGGTTTACACAGGAATCGTTCCATGCCGTTTCTGGAATATATCCAATCGCTGATTCCTGGGTTGTTGCGTTGTTGGTGGAATTCCAATAGCTCGACCACTTGTTGTATTGGTTAAAATCCGTCCCCCCCACAGCTGCATTGAAGAGCGTTGAGGCAAGTCCGTTCACGTTGAACCCATTTTGCGCAGGACTGCCAGGGTTATCGCAACCCGCCGCACCGTTGTCACCAGAGGAGACAAACACGCTGATACCTTGGGCTGCCGCCTGCTCCCACAATGCTCCATAGAAGTTATTCCCGGAAACCCCCATTGAGAGTTCGCACTGCCCGTAACTCTCACTCATGACCGGCGCTAGATTGTTGTCGACGATGTAGAAAGCTGAGAGGTCCACACCATCCGTCGTTTCGGTGCTCTCCGAAGTAACAAAATCGATCGTTGCATTCTTGGCGACTGCGCCAGACCATTGAATATCGATGTCCGCTTCGCCTTCATCACCGTTGATGCCAGGATCGGGTCCATTGAGAATAATGTTCGGGGAATTCGCTGGCAATCCAAACAGAGATCGGAAATCCGCTACATCCTGCGGGTTGATGTTCGTGCGGCCTACGATCGCAATTGTTTCCCCAGTACCATCGATGCCAGCATTCCAGAGCGGCAAAACATCGTAGATGGTTGCAAAATCGTAGGGAACAATCCCATAACAATTACCAGCTTGAGTGCAACCTCCCGGGAATGTGAACTGCGGATTCAGCGGGATCAGCTTCCCTGTATCTTTCAACCTGGAAAACGTGCCAGCGAAGAGATTCATTGACTTCTTTTGGAAATTATTCAGGGAGTCCACACCGCTTATCACCGGCGTAAGCGCGGCCGGAATTGCCGGGTCTTTTGCGTTAGCCCAGTGCTCTTCTCCATTCACTACATATTTGTGAATTTCCGTGTGCAAGGCTTCTTGCACCTGAGCCGCCGTTCCTGAAAACTCGATTACATTTCGTCCTTTGGCGACTTGGGCAACCACGAAGCCGTGCGACTGCAGCCACGCGGCTACCGTCTGAATGTCCTGGTCGGAGGGGCCAAATTGGCTGCCGAACGCCTCGGGTGTAAGCCACTTGTGGTAAGTCGGCGATAATTTGTCCTGTTGGTTATCGAGCAGCTTCCGCAGTGCCATTTCTTGAGCATCACTGCGTCTCAATACCAGCAGCATCCGGTTCATCGGGAGGTCAAGCGGGGCTGCGCCCTGATCATATTGGAGACGCGCCAAGGGATGAGTGTTCCCTTTAAGCAGCGTCAGCCTAGTTTCGTCCACCGGTTGGACAATCAGCGACGGCGTGAGGTCCGGATGACTTGGACCTTGTCCTTGAGCTCTTGCGGAAAACAGGCAAAGGAAAATGACAAACAGAGAGGGCCCAATAAGACGTCCGGCACGGATGCTCATAGCACTCCTACTGCATCGTCAGAATTTCTGACGGAAAAGGGCTAATGGAACTGGCTTCGGCCCCGGGGGAGGCAAAAGGGTGGGTTCAGGAACTCTGGATTGAGATATTGCCGTTTTAGAAGAAAAGCGTCAAGTCAATTTTGGTTAACGTAACTTGAATGGAACTAATACTGGACATTTTGAAAAGACGCGAACGCAAATCCGCCGTCACTAGCAAAAACAGAGGAACTCTTTTGGAGTTCCTCTGCATTGGCCAGAATATGCTTTTGATTCCTGAGTAGACTTGCCGGACTCAGGTTAGGGCACAATGACAATTGCGCCACTCACTGGTCCAGTAGGATTCGGATCCGCTAGTGGGAAGCCGGGAAGTGCCGACGGAATACCCGTGCTATGATTCACCTTGAATCCAATAATGGCATTCCCTCCGCTGCAGTTCTTCCTCGATGCTCCCGTGCTGTAAACGAATTTGCCCGAGGGGTCCGAACGCATAATTGGACCGCTTGCGGTCCCGCCTAGGCACTTTGCGCTTTCACTAACGAAACCTAGCTTGCCAGTGCCAGACTGCAGTGCGTAGGTTGAGATGGTTTGCGCGCCGCCGTTCGATGCGTACAGAAACTTGCCGCCCGACAACACCGTAATTGTGTCCGGATTGAAGGCCACCATGGGATTAGTACAGGCATAGTTCGGGAAGGCAGAGCCCGCGATCTGCGTAAGCGTCCCCGTGCTCGCTCCTATGGCATAGCCCGAAATTGCGTTGTCGAACGAATCGGCTGTGTAGAGATGACCGCCAGCAGCGTCTTCCACGATGTCGGAAGGAAAACTCCCACTGCATCCGTTAGCAGCAGTGACTAGATAAGGAGAACCCGGCAAAGGCGTGAGCGCTCCGTTCACTTCGTTAATCCTGAAAGCATCGATGTATCCGCTGTAAGAACTATCGGCAACGTACAGATACTTTCCGGTTGAATTCACTAAGAGAGATGCAGGATTGATTTGAGTGGAAAATGGAGATCCGGGAACGGCGGTGAGTGAACCATTCGCGTTCACGGAGAAAGCTGCAACACCGTCTCCAGCCGCGTCATTATCTCTCGTCACGTAAACAAAGTTCCCGGACGGATGAACGGCAACCGCAGTAGCGGTTCGGCCCACAGCGTAAGGCGATCCCGGCGATGGAGTGAGATACCCATTGGAGCGATTGATGGTGAATGCCGACACGTCATTGCTGCCGCTATTGGCTACATAGAGATGAGTTCCGCCCGCATCCGATGCAGCGCGGAAGGGGTTCACGTGGGCGGGCACGACGGTTTGCCCTGTGGGAGTAACAGCCCCCGTAGTACCGTTCATTTTCCAACCAGAGACGCCGTTCCCTTCCAGCACATAGAGGAAGTGGTTGCTAGCTGCCTTATTAGTAACCGTCACTGTAACGGGAGCCTTGGCCACGCCGCCGCAGTTATCCCAAGCTTGCACTACTGTGTTGTAGGTGCCAGGCGCCAGGCTCAATGAGGTTTGAATCTTACTTCCGTTTACGGTGTAAGCGTTCACGCCGGGAGCAGTATAGATGCGCATCGCGGCAATTCCCTTACTACAAGAAGGACTAGTGGTACTTGCAGTAAAGGCAACCGGAGAACCGCTTGAGCTCCCAGTTTGCGGAGCGACAACGTTGATGGTTGGACTGGCGTAGGCCGCAAGCCCCAGACAAACTGAAACGCCGAAGTGGGTTGTGCTGTGGACGATGTCACGACGCAAAAGAGACTGACAGCGCGGAACCGACATCTTGTAAAGCCTCCCCCAATTGACAGCTTGGGTTGCTGATTAGGTAGGTTCAGCATCTGCTCAGGTTGAAGAAAGAACAATCAGGAGAAGACAGGACAAACTCTACGGAGGACTCGGTATCTGGCACTGAATTTATTAAAGGAAATTGAACGAAAAGCTAAAACTGAATACACACAAGACTATGCGACTAATGCACGAGCAAGTAAGGGAGAACTTCTATTGTCATTCTTGATGACCGATCGCTTTAGATCATGGAGTCTCCCTTGTTCAGATGGGAGCAACCTGCTGGGCCTCTAACCATTATCGACTTGCAGGTTATTAGTAACTGAGAATACTCCAGGTACCTGCTTGGCTTGCATTTCCGCGATTTGCTTATCCATCTGTCTTGCCACTGCGCCCTCAAGGGTTACATGACCGTTGTCGACAATGATGTGAATGGTCGGAACAGCTCGCATAGCGTATTGACTCAAAACCGAGTTCCCGTAAACGGCGCGGTAAGTGTCCCTCCGAATGCGGTCATCATTGGGCGAGGGCGGCAAGACCTGGATCTGATTATCGACCCGTTCAACTCCCTCAATGTGCTTAACGGCGTTCTCGGCATCAGACTTCGTAGTGGGACGAACCACTTGTCCCAAAAGAGTGACCGTTCCGTCCGGAGAGACCTTGTAGGCGAGATTGTCAAAAACGCCATAGTAAGGAAGCAAAACCAACTCGTGATGGACTTCTTTGGCAATGCGCTCTAGGCCGCGTTGGCTGAGCTGACCCGACTGGGCGGGCGGCGCTGTTCCGGGAGTAGCTTGTTGAGAAATCGCGGGGAAGGAACACAGAACCAGAAACAAGGGAAGAATAGTTTTTGCTTCCACTTTCGTTCTCCTAGTCACAGTCAACAGAGGCATAACGCACAAACCAGTAAACGGCGACTGCTAAAGGGCGGCAATACCATTTTCCCCTTAGTCAGAAAGGATAGTAGCTCTAGTTTGCGCGGTAGGTAAGTGGGGTGAGAGCAAAGCGGTAACGGAATACGGAGAGCCTTAATACCACCCACGAGGGCAACAAAAGAAAGGCCGCGCTGACGATGCAATCATCGCCTCGCGGCCAATTCAGTACTGATTAAGGCTGAAGTTTACCTTACAGCTTCTCGTAGAACTCGCAGGCTGAGCAGGAGATCACAATTCCACCAGGGATGTTGCGCTCGCGATCCTTCACCCGCTTCGCGATTCTGGTTGGCTTGCCGCACTTCGGGCAGTCGGTGCTCTTGGACGTGTCCATGATCTTCTTGCGGTCGGCTGTTTTTGCAATCTTCGCCATCGTATGTCTCCTGACAAAATTCCTCGCGGGCGCTGGCCCGGGGCTCTAAATTTGAATTGGGGAGTAATCTCTGGAGCTGGTCACCCGGCATCAGAAAGAAACTTGACCGGGGTGGAAGCTAAGTCTCGCACGCGAATCCATGCAGCACGAAACGTCTAATCAATACTCGCCTTTACTGATTTTACATGAATGGGAGGCATAGTGTCTTGCTGGACGGGGCGTGTATCAGAAAATCCAATCGTTCCTATTCTCTTTTTGATGGGCGGGTTTCGTTGACATGGGACTGGTCGTCCCATAATGTATCTCTTTCATGCTGACTCGCCACCATCATCACCACCATCACGCGCATCGAGCGCGGGTGGGATGTGTGTGAGCTGAGCTAGCGAACTCAATAAGATCAGCAAATCACAAGCCCCGGCCCGCTGACGCGAATAGCTCAGTGGGCTTTTTGTTTGCGTGTTATTTCTCGAAATTAAACGACAGGAAAGAAGCAAAAGAAGCAATGGAGACCGACTCAATCGAAATAGATTTCGAAAAGATGGCAGGTTTGACGCCTGCCATCGTGCAAGACGCCGGCAATGGAGAAATCCTGATGCTCGGTTTCATGAACCGTGACGCATGGGAGCGCACTCTGTCCAGCGGCTATGTAACCTTCTACAGCCGAACCCGCAACAAGCTCTGGATGAAGGGTGAGACATCGGGCAATCGCCTGAAGCTGCTCTCTGCCACGACGGACTGCGACCGTGACACTCTCCTGCTGCAAGTGGAAGTCGAAGGGGCCGGCGTTGTTTGTCATGAGGGCACACGGTCCTGCTTCACGAAAGCAATTTCTTTTCTCCCAGCCGAATCGCAAACGCCACCGCAAGAGGTAAAGCGATGAAGTTAAGAATTGGCATTCCCAAAGGCAGTCTTCAGGAAGCCACACTCCAGCTTTTCGCGCAAGCGGGATTACAGATTCATACCAACGCGCGATCGTACTTTGCCGCGACCGGCGATGCGGAAATTGAATGCATGCTGATCCGGGCGCAGGAAATGGCACGGTATGTGGAGCACGGCGCGCTTGATGCTGGCCTTACCGGATTCGATTGGGTGATTGAGAGCGGCTTGACTGTAGAAACTGTTGCGAATCTAAGCTATGCGAAACAGAGCCGCGGAAAAGTTCGATGGGTGTTGGCGGTCCCAGAGTCCTCGTCTTATCACAGACCAGAAGATCTTTCGGGCTGCATCATCGCGACGGAG
Source organism: Acidobacteriaceae bacterium (assembly GCA_025462785.1). Lineage (GTDB taxonomy): Bacteria > Acidobacteriota > Terriglobia > Terriglobales > Acidobacteriaceae > JAOAPG01. Next base: position 2,977 of record JAOAPG010000422.1, on the reverse strand, counting down.
TTGGTAAATGTTACAAAAAGTTATTTCCACAGTCGCAACGTGAATGTGCGGGTTGAATTTTCCTGGGGTGCTACTGAAGTAAAACCGCCGATGTTAGCGGACGCCATTGTGGAAGTCACGGAGACCGGCAGCTCGCTCCGCGCAAATCATCTCCGCATTATGGATACAGTGCTTGAATCGAATACACAGGTCATCGCGAATAAGACTTCGTGGGCAGATTCGGCCAAGCGGCGCAAGATTGAAAACCTGGCCCTGATGTTGCGCGGAGCAATGGAAGCCAAGGATAAAGTCGGCCTTATGTTAAACGTGCGTAAAGAAGACTTGGATGGTGTGCTCGGCGTTTTGCCCGCGCTGAAGCGTCCTACGATTTCGACTTTGAGCGATCCGGAATGGCTTGCCGTAAACACAGTCATTGAAGAGTCGACCGCGTGGGAGGTGATCCCACGATTGAAGGAAGCCAAAGCTCAAGGGATTGTGGAATATCCGCTAAACAAGGTGGTGATGTAGTGCGGATTATCTCGGGCCGAGCTGCCGCTAGGCGTGTGCGAGAGTTAGCAGGTCGCAGCTCGCAATTCGCAAAGGTCGAACCGCAAGTAAAACGAATTGTCGATGACGTGCGCAAGCGTGGCGACAGAGCGTTGCGCAAGTATGCTGAACGATGGGACGGCCTTGGCTCCCGTCAGCCGGTGCGAGTAGAACAATCGGAAATTGATGAGGCTGTCAAATCAGCGGCTCCGCAGCTTAGGTCTGCTTTGAAAGACGCCGCAGAGAACATCCGAGGATTCGCTCTTCGTCAGAAACCGAAAGAGTGGCGCGACACTCGCGACGGAATTTCGGTGGGCCAGATCGTTCGACCGCTGGATTCGGTCGGGTGCTACGTTCCCGGGGGGCGTTACCCGCTTGTCTCGACGCTGCTGATGACTGTGATTCCTGCGCAGGTCGCAGGTGTGGAAAATATTCGCGTAGTCTCGCCACAACCACGGCCCGAAGTTCTTGCTGCAGCTGCGATGCTTGGAGTGACGGAGTTTTATCGCATCGGAGGCGCTCAAGCCGTCGCCGCTCTCGCGTATGGCACCGAGAGCCTAAAACGTGTCGACAAGATTGTTGGTCCCGGAAATCTCTACGTCACCGCCGCGAAAAAACTCGTCTCGTTCGATTGCGCCATCGATTTTCTCGCCGGCCCTACCGAAGTTGTAATCCTGAGTCGCGAGGGCAAACCTGAGTTCATTGCAGCGGATCTTGTGGCACAGGCCGAGCACGATCCCGAGACTTTAGCCGTTCTTATTACGACTTCGCTGGAACTTGCGAAAGCGGCGTTAGCACGTACGACGGAACTCGCTCGCAATAATCCAATTGCGAAAGAATCGCTACGGCTGCGCGGTGTGATTCTCGTCCCGCAATCGCGGGCGCAATCCATCGAATGGGCGAATGCTTTGGCGTCCGAACACATCACGGTTTCGCGTGAGGACCTTCCCTTCATACAAAACGCAGGCTCGGTTTTCGTCGGGGATTATTCGGCGCAGGCTGCGGGCGATTATGCTTCTGGTCCCAATCACGTGCTACCAACTGCGGGAGTCGCGCGATTTCGCGGAGGACTGAGCGTAATGGACTTTGTCAAAATCATCACCGTGCAGGAAGTATCCAAGCAAGGATTGCGACGGCTCGGGCCAACCATCGAATATCTGGCGGAGGCAGAAGGCTTGCAAGCTCACGCGAATTCCATACGAGAAAGGACCCGCCATGCTTAAGGCGCGCGAGGCGGTGTACAGGTTAAAGACTTACCATCCTCCTCTGGGAAATCGCGACGGCCTGCGTCTCGACTTTAACGAAAACACCGTCGGCTGTTCGCCCCGTGTGCTGGCAAAAATACGTTCACTGGATGGCGAGCAATTGGCGCGTTATCCCGAGCGCGAGCCACTGGAGGCGTGCGTCGCCTCGTACTTGAAAGTTGATGCAAACGAACTTCTGCTCACGAACGGCACCGACGAAGCTATTCATCTCATTTGCGAAACCTACCTCGAACCTCAAGCTGAAGTGCTGATCGTGGTGCCCACGTTCGCGATGTATGAAATCTATGCGGCTGCGACTGGTGCTACGGTCATTCCCATTCCTACAAAAGAGAACTTCGAATTCGCTACTGAGGAAGTGATGCGCCGCATCAATTCGCGCACACGCCTGATTGCAGTTGCGAATCCGAATAATCCGACCGGAACGCTGGTCCCGCAAAAAGAATTGCTCGAAATCGTCAAGGCCGCACCGCAAGCTGCCGTGCTGATCGACGAAGCTTATTTTGAGTTCTGCCAGCAAACGCTGATCCCGCGCTGGCGAGAATTTTCCAATCTATTCGTCTCGCGAACTTTTTCGAAGGCATATGGACTTGCTGGACTCCGCATTGGCGTACTCATGGGCGATGCTGAGCAGATGAGTTTGGTGCGGCGTGTGAGTTCACCATACAGCGTGAACGAGGTGGCGCTCGCCTGTTTGCCCGAGGCTCTGGGTGATGGGGACTACGTCACGCAGTATGCGGCTGAAGTCCGGCGAGGACGCGACCAACTTGAGCAACAGCTACGTACGTTCGATATCCGGCATTGGCCCAGCCAAGCAAATTTTGTGCTCATGCATTTCGGCTCCCGCAATACGGCGTTCATAGCGGCGATGCGCGACCGGAGAATTCTGGTTCGTGACCGGTCGAGCGATTATGGGTGCAAGGGTTGTGTACGAATCACGCTGGGCTCGGCAGCGCATAACGAACAGCTCTTCGCCGCATTACGCGAGGTGCTCGACCAAATCGGCTTGGCAGAAAAGGTGTCCAGGTGAGCGAACCCCGTATACGAAAATCGTCACTCGAGCGCACCACGAAAGAGACCAGCATCCGGCTGGCCCTCACGATTGATGGCAAAGGAAGCTACAAAGTCTCGACCGGCATTCGCTTTTTCGATCACATGCTGGAATTATTCGCGCATCACGGCGGCTTCGA
>JAOAPG010000080.1 GCA_025462785.1 Acidobacteriaceae bacterium | reverse complement strand
GTGAATCCGGAGATGGTAAGAGCATTCGCGAAATCCAAAGCGCTCACTTCCGGTTGTACTCGGAGATGAATATTCCCGTTAGGCATGATGAGTGGCGTGAACTTCAATCTTACGCCGAACTCTTTGAAGGAAATTGTAACCGCCGTAAATCCTTGCCCTGGCTGAACGATCGGAAATGGAAATTCGCCTCCCGCAAGGAAGCTAGCCTCCTTGCCATTTACCGCGATTAGATTCGGTTCCGCCAGAATCTGTAACAAGCTCTTGGATTGGAGCGCCTCAATAGCTGCACCGAAGTTAATGTCGCTGCGGAACAGGAATAGATTCAAAGCATTTGAAACGTTAATCGTCGGAGGAGAGGCGGCGGTTGAAGTGCTCGATGTACTGCCCGTTGTTGTAGTCGTGCTGGTTGTTGTAGTGAGTCCTATGTTCCCAAACTGCCCTGTTGTCAGCGTGCCGGTAGTGTGACCGATACTAGGAGCGAAAAAGTTAACTCCTAACTGTGTTACTGCGCTACGGTCAACTTCGGCGAATTTTACTTCCAGTAGAACCTCTTCGGCTCCGACCGGTCCGAACGTCAATACGTTCACGACATTCTTCGAATAGGCTTCTGCAATCATACCCGCCCGTTTGGCTACGTCTTCCGTGGTGACATGGCCTGAAAGAACGATTGCAGAGCGGGAAGGTGTAACCTCGATCTGTTCCTCCGGGAAGACTCGTTTTTCTTCTTCTCCTGCGGCGCTCACGTCAACATCTACTCGCAAATCAAAGCTTCGGGAACGCTCCAGTTCATCCCATATAAGCAACGAGACTTCGCCCGGAGCGCGCCCATGGACGAGAATCTGAGTGGGAGTGACGACTATGGCATCCGCCACCGAAGGGTCGGTAACAGAAACACGCTTGAGCCGCTCGGTGGTGTTAATCAGCAGTGATTTGCCGACCATTACCCGTAGCGGCGCGGCCCCGGACGTCTCAGTCTGTGGCGTTGCCGTACCTGCGTCTGGGCCTTGCGCTTGATGCTGATCCGGTGGTGAGGCAGGGGTTGATTGAGAGGATGCTCCAGTTGCGGGTTGGGCTGGGGCCGAGGATGTCAGAACCGCCGTCTGGCCAGAGATTGCTGGATCCGGTTTCGGTGCAACTTGTGCGTGGGCAAGGGAAAAGCTGAATCCTACTGACATCAGACTCAGCCCAAACCGTGCCCACTTAACAATTCCAGTGTTTTGCTCATCCCTCTGGGGGGAGCCAATTGACATAAGTCCTGACCTCTTCTGTTGGTCGTGAAGCCTTGCCGACAAATCTAACGTCTAGAAATTCGTTACATCTTTCTTTTCTCCGCGAATTACTTCAACGGAGTAGACACTTGGTGCTGCTGGCGCAGAGCTTACGGGGCGCCTTACCCTGGCTTGAACCTTGGGAGCCGGAGTCAGGATACCTTTGTAGAGCGAATTGCTATTTACTGCCAAGACATTTTCCTGCTTGGTATCGAGCGGATTGCGAAGCGCTAATTGTATGTGACCCTGAGTGCTGGCTAGGGTGAGTCTTTGGGCATCATCAGGAGAAACGAGCAAGGTAATAACCGCCGCATTTTGGGGTTCGCCTCCGGAGTTGCGATCCAACTTTTGCCCGTTGGCGATTACAGCGACATTCTCAAGCACAGTCGTGGTTTGTTGTTCGCTCGCTCCGGTAGCATTGCCCGTTAGCAATACGTCCACCCGAGTTCCCGGCAAAACAAAACCGGCGACTGCCACAACGTCATTCACTCGTACTGAAACAGCACGCATTCCGGGAGGAATCAATGCTGGAAGGCCAAACCCCGCGTGCTCTCCGGCCAATTTATAGGGCAGGATAAATTCTCCTCTGGCGATCGGCAGTATAGCTCCCTGCCCAATGACTTTAACTTCTTCGGAGAAGTAGTGCGGCGGCAAGTCGCCGGAGGGAAGCTGGACTACCTTTAAATCACTGCCCCCAATTTTTGCTCCCACCTGGATGTCATTCGCTGCCATGACCACGCTTACTCCTGGTGGGGGGCTCGATGCAGCCCGCGCCAGCAGGTTCTTGTAAACATAGAAACTAACGAATGCACCCAGTATCAGAGCGACAAGTCCAATCATCACCAATCGGTTCCGATTCATCATTGCTCCTATATACGAAAAACCGAGCTTGCCTGACCGTCGTTTGCCTGTTTGACTTCGCGGAAATTACCGGAACAGGATAGAAGAACACGCCGATCGCCGTTGGGGCGCTTGCGTCCACACTTCTCCCATTTGCATCCAAATTTGTGAAGCGAACGTTGCATTGTTCTCGGCTACTGAATCGAACTAGCTACGTTTGAAAAGACACTATTAGCGTGCTGTCCAATTAGTGAGACGGTACCGATCACAATTACCAGGATGACTGCCAACATCACTGCGTATTCTGCGATGTCCTGACCTTCATCCTGTCCCCAGAGCTTCTGTATGTAGTTTTTCATGTGTGACTCCCCTATAAGACGGACCTCGGAAACGATTTGAGCATACGAAGGCAACTCCTGCCCCTAGTCATGCCAGTTCAATTTCTGCGTTCTAATTCAATGACTTACGTAAGACAAAGGGGCACTTACAAATGCTTGCTCCCATAATACCCCGACATCTTCAAATGTGAGCGATATTTGTTGCACATTGTTACTCAAGCTCAAATCCTCCAAGGGAATCCGACAGGGCCTCGTACGGCGCACACACTGTAAAGGGTGAAAGCCAGCCTAATATAAAATGGGCACGCCTTGCAGATACCGTTCACAAAAGCTGATACGTGGAAAACCGCCGCTGTTCTATACCTCCTCGGGATGGTTATCCTGAATGCTGCGATTATCTGGCGAGTGCACAAGCCGATCTTGTTAGGCTATGGCGACTTCGCCTCTTTTTACACGGCCGGCAGGCTTATCCGGGACGGGCATTCGGCGGGGTTGTACGATTCCCGCTTACAATGGCAGGTCCAGCAGGAATTTGCGGCAGGCGTGAGTATTCGTTCCGGACCATTGCCGTATCTTAGGCCACCCTTTGAAGCACTCCTATTTGTTCCTTTCACATACCTGAGCTACGGCAAGGCATTTGTGGTCTGGACGTGCTTGAAATTTCTGATTCTTGTCTCAATTCCATTCCTTCTAACGCGAGAAACGCGATTTCCTCCACTAATAGAAGTACTTCTATGTCTCTCGTTCTTTCCGGTCGCGTTCGATTTTTTGCAAGGCCAGGATTCCATTCTTTTGTTGCTGATATTTCTTTGTGCGTTCTTGTTCATGCGGAAGGATCTGGACCTGCAATGTGGGCTTTGCCTGGGACTTGGATTATTCAAGTTTCATCTGGTCATTCCAATCATTCTGGTGTTTGCGCTTCGGAGTAAATTCAAACTGGTCACCGGTTTCCTCTCAACTGCTTTCGTTCTGTTCATGGTTTCCGTATCGTTAGTCGGCTGGACCGGCGTTCTTCAGTATCCGAAATATTTGTGGGGGCTCAATGCGGCTTCGAGTGTGGGGATGACCAATCCCGAAACCATGCCTAATTTTCGCGGTCTTCTCACGCCCTTCATGGGAAATGGTTCCGTTTCGCCTAGGCTCCATTGGCTTTTAGTACTGATTTTGGTTTTGGGAATCTCAAACGTGGCTTGGGTCATGCGACTGGGGCATCGCGGGAATTGTGGCCTGGATAACGCGGTATTCTGTTGCTCCATACCCGTTGTCCTAGTCATAAGTTATTATGCGAACTCTTCCGATCTGACTCTGCTTCTTCTACCGATATTGCTGCTGGGCCGACGTGTTTTCGATGGGGACAGCGTTACGGGCTGGCCAAGAATAATGTTTCTTGCGGCCTGTGTTCCGCTGCTTCTAACTCCTCTCTATTGGGTCCTTGCGATTTTCTTTGATCAAGCCTATTGGATGGGCATACCGTTGCTGCTGCTAGCATTGTCGCTGCTTAGAATTGTTCAAATCTCGGCGCCCGCACCGCAGACAATTGCTGTACTGTGATCCCATGAACGATATCGCACGAGCAGCAGCACCAACATGGGTAGATAAAGGAAGGTTATTGTCCATCGTCCCACTTCCGTGAAACTACTGGGGAGGTGGTACCAACGCCAAATTCCTGGTATCCAACTTAGAAAAACTGTCCACACGATTTCCCGCCGCGTTTTTGGAATTAGCCAGAGAATGAACGCGTCATAAAACCATCGCTGTGGCATGAGTGCCATTATCAGTAACAAGCGCGCGTCCGGGTCGCGGTATCGGATCAACGCCAATGCAAGCAACGGTCCAGGCAGAATAACTAAAGGAATGAAACGCGCATAACTGTGCGTATTAGCAAGCCAGTACATAGGCCACCGCGGCATCAAGAGCAAACTAAGCAGCAATAATAGGGAACTGACTAATACGCCTCGCCAGGTTAGGTTTCTGAGAGCTACAGGTAGCCCGAGTTGTGGTTTTGCCGTGACTGCCGGCAGCATCAAAGGAAAAAAAGAAGCTGCCATGATGAGCGGCGGCCATTGCGCAGTTAGAATCCCCGCCCAGTAAGGATAGGCAAGAAAAATGAGCAAACGCTGGTAACCCTCTCTTGTCAGCCCAAAGGCGAGCAGCGCTGAGCTGATGCCATAGAAAATGCCCGCGGCCAGATCGGGCTTGATCCAGACGAAAGGCAGGCCGAAAAATGCCACTGTTAGCGGATACAGCTGCTGCGGATTTTGATAGGGGTTCTTATGAGCCAGCAGATCACGAGCGGCTTGGATAGCCCAACTGAAATCGGCGGCGCCCTGATGGAAATGGGACAGCACAAACCAGCAAAAGCTTCCGCTTGCCAGTCCGATAATTGTGGAGACTAGAATTCGCGAGCGCACGAGGAGGATCGCCGGATAAGTTGTAACATAGGATTTCCGTTTGCTGCTCAGTCATTGTTAAACAAACCTAAATTCGGTTTGCTCCTCGCGCTTTTTATGGCAGGCGGCATGTGGGTCTATGTCCAACACATACTGATCGCGTATCAACGGGCCGATGCCGCGATACACAGTCGTCCGCGAGGGAACCTATCTGACTTATATCCACGGTGGCT
>JAOAPG010000077.1 GCA_025462785.1 Acidobacteriaceae bacterium | reverse complement strand
ACAATCACACGTGCGCTCGAGAGAACCACAATGGCTCCCACAGGGATCTACCGGGTTGTGGTTGTCCTTTACGCCGTTATAGGAATTCTGCTGGCCGCTTTGTTTATTCGGCTCTCCCCTGCGACGGAAGTGCAATCGTCCCAAGAAGCATCGGCCTTGCCGACAACGATCAAGAGTTTTTTCGGCGTTGGCCGATCGCACCGCGTGGTTATTAAACTTTCCAGCTTGTTCGCTTTGGATTCATTCGCAGGTGGCTTTGTGGTGCAGAGCTTCGCGGCCTATTGGTTCTACCTTCGTTTTGGCGTGAACCCCGCGACGCTTGGTGTCATTTTCTTTTGGGCGAATATCTTTGCTGGAATTTCGGCATTATTGGCGGCGCGGCTCGCCACGCGCTGGGGCCTGATCAACACAATGGTTCTCACGCATCTCCCTTCCAACATTCTGCTGATTCTTGTACCGCTGATGCCAAATCTTTCGCTCGCTGTTCTGGTTCTTCTCGCGCGATTCAGTATCAGCCAGATGGATGTTCCCACGAGGCAGTCCTACATTATGGGGGTAGTGAGCGAGGAGGAGCGATCAGCGGCGGCGGGAATAACTGGCGTGGCGCGAACCACGGGCGCGGCTATCAGTCCAATGTTGGTGGGGTTGATGTTTGCCCGCCCTGCTTGGATCAATGTGCCATTTTTCATCGCTGGCACGCTGAAAATTCTTTACGATCTGTTGCTCTATAAAGAATTTGTAGCTGTTCAGCCTCCCGAAGAGTGCTAGCAGCCGGTGCACAAATAGGTTCGATGTGCGGGGACTGGTTTTTCGATCGGCCGGGGCTGGTTTTTCCTACCTCATATATTGCCGTTGTTCGCGTAACAATACCGGATAATCCCGATATGCAATCAGCGAATCACACACCGCGGCTGCATCGGAGTTGTAGGAAAGTAGTCTCGGAAAAGTTCCAATCGCCAGATCGGCCGTGACTTGCAATTACTACGACGCGCGGTGGAAGAAGCTTCACCGGCGGCTTCTTGCCTCTAGCCCTCTACGCTGGTTTTCCATTGCGAGGGATTGTCTCCCACGCTGAGTGAGCTGCCCGGGGCCCGCAGCAAAGAATCATTCCTGCGAGTCCCTGGAGGGTCGGGAGTTCCAGGCCTCCACGATTTGCCTCTTGACGAACCCTATAAAACCAGCTGTGGCCAAGGTCAGTAGCGCAAGAAAAATGACCATCGACCGTCCTCAGGCGGACACTCGTCAGCATGCGGACGATGCGAGGCTTGCATACCGCCGGTGGCACGCGCGACACACATGCAAAGCCCCACAAGAGGAACGATCTATCCGTCTTCTCTGAGTGAGAAATGGTGGTGTCGAGAGATCGAATTGGAGGTCCTGACACGACTCACGCCAATGATCCCATCGGGTGAAGTCCTCAGATTGTGGGCAAAGAGTGCCAGTGATCCACGCCAGCATCAGGCCGCGAAACGGCGTCGATTTCTTCTATTTGGTGTTTGCGTCGGTTCTCAGTGATCACTTGTTCGCAAACCGGGCAGCGTCGCCGCTGAACTTCTGCAAACCATGCGATGCTACGTATTGTCCCGCCTTCTGATCTTGCCTCAAATAAGCATCCCAGAACGCAAGCGTTTCGACTTGCGCGAATTGGAATACCTCAACACGATGTCCTCCATTCCGAAAAAGGCCGGCGAATCCCATGTGCGTGCCACCCTCGATTTCAACCTCGTATTTATTGCCCGCAGGCACCTTTGCAAATGCCTCACTTCGCCAAACTGGCTCCTCGCCAAAGGGGCCGAAATCGCGCGAACCATACATAAGCAGCATTGGCACACGGACGCCATCCCACGAGTGCGCGCTCAGCCCCATAATTCCTTCTCCTTGAGGCGATAAGAGCACAACGGCAGAGACCCGCTTGTCTCTAAAACTCTGGGGCGTAGTTTTTCCCGGCAGCAGGATAGTCGCGCCACCGATTAGGCCAGCTGTATATCCGCCAAAGGAGTGTCCGCCCACGCCGATATGGCGGAGATCGAGTTTGCCCACGAGTTGTGGAGCAAAAGTTCCGACATGCGCAAGCGAATCAATGATGAAGGAAACGTCCTCTGGGCGATTCTCCCATCCATTGGGATCGCTGAGTGCCTGGCGCAATGTGCCGCGGAAGCCGCAATCCGCAACGGAGTCTGCGTGAGAAGGATGAATGCTTACATATCCGTAGCTGGCCCAGAATTGGCCAAGACCCGAGTAATTATCTTTCGAGGCCAGTGCGCCGTGGGAAAAGATGATGACAGGAAACCGCCCTAAACCAGCGGGATAATAGATTTTGACTGGGATGTTTTTATTGCGCGCTGGATCGTGCAACACTACATTCTCGATCGTAAGTACCTTGTATGGACCTGAACTTGGGGCATACTCGCACCAAACCATGCGCGACCCCAGGCAAACGAAACTAACTGCGATGATTGCGATCCAGCTTGGTTTCTTATGGCTCAACAACTAAGACTCCCTCCAACTTCTTGCAATTACTTCACCACAAATTTAGATCTGGTCGCCGCTAGCTCGTTTTCATGGCAAGCATTTCCGAATCTGTCTTGAAATGCAGCGTTGATCAGCTTGAGTTTAGCGAAATTCTTTACAGTTTCGGTTGCATGATTATCGGGCGCAGCAATCGGATGGAGTATCAGCTAGAGCGCGAGCGCACGGATAATCTAGCTACCGTGTAGAGACCCACAAAACTGGTTGCGATTAAAGCCGACTGTATCCATGCGGGCAAACCTTTCCCGTCCCCTACAAAAGAAAACGCAGCGAAGCAGAACAGCAGATGCGCACAGAACACCTCCAGCGATGCTTTACCCAGCGAGACAAGAGGCGAGATCGTCAGCCAACGCGCTAGCCACGACCTGCTAACGGCAAAGAGAATCGCAAGAGACGAAAAGTCAAGCAGCCGGAAAGCGCCGAGATGCCATTTGTCGATGAGGCCCGACCAGAGTGCCCCATCGAACTGCACGTGCAAAAGTGGGTGGCGGAGCAGGAACAATGCACCTGCCACAAGTAACGCTGCAATCACACTCATCCTCGATGTCAGCGCTTTGAAGACACTCCCGGGAGAACCAGCTCCGATCCACAGGCCAACTGCCCACAACAACTGCCACGCCAACAAGTCAAATGCGCCCATCTCGCTTAATGGCACATGGAAGCCTGGTAACCAGACCACGTGCGCGTCAAGCGCAGCTCTCAGACCAAACTGTGCGAAGACCCAGATTAGGCCGCTGGGAATGAGGACCAGATTCCAACTCCAGCGGTTGGCTAAATACAGCGCAACAGGTGTGGCCAGCAGGAACACGATGTACATCGGCAAAATGTCAAGCAGGGGCGGACAGTAAACCAGTAAGAGTGCGCTCTTCACGGCATGGTGCGGATGCGCCAAGTAGAAATCGAGAAGCCCTTCAAGGCTAGGGCGCTCGGTATGTATTGCCACGGTGGCGACCACTGTGAATGCAATGCCAAGAAGAAAGATGTGGTAACCATAGAGTCGAAGCGCACGGGTCCAAAGGCGCTTGATAACCGTGGGAAAGCCTGATTCATTCGCTATACGCCCGAAGATACGACCGGTCAAAATGCGGAAAGGAAAACAAACCCTTCAGCCTCGGAGACGAATCCGAGCTGCTGGTTGGTGATGACTTGGGCCTGAGTCGGCAGATGCGCCAACGTCATCAGTGTCAACATGAGCCCACGTAGCGCGTCCAACTCTGGCCGGCGTTGCGAACCTCGAGCTTTCAACGGTGTTGTGTTTGGCAGCGAGTCGGGATTCTGCTGCGTCGAAAATGAAGCTGCTAATGCCTGCGACATCTCGTTCCTTCCATAACGATCAGAGCATTTCCCGTTCCACATCGGAGGCTCAAGAAACGAAACGTTCACAGGATCAATATTTCCTTCTCCGATTTGTGACTTCTTTCCGATTACTTTTATTCAACTCAGATACCGTTTCTGTCACTGCGAGGCATGGCATCACTACGAATGCCCACCGGCCCCACTGACATCGGTGTTACTTTTTCGCCTCCGGTGGAAAATGTGCAGCACACCCTCTGCACTCCGTTGTCGAGATTCTTGATGTTCTTAGCTGCATTCTTAGAAAGCTTAGGTCTCTCTCTGGTGAGGTTGCGTCCTCCTAAAACGCGTCCCTTTCGACATCCGTCCGCCCCCGGGGTCACTCCGAGACGAGGGCCCATTGAACAGATTGGGGATCACCAACCTACACAATTCATACGCGGAGATCAGAGCGACACGAGTATGGCATTAGCGTGAGTCGCCGCCTTGACTGGTTGCGCGCGCTGCAGAATTTTGAATGATCTAGATCGAGGTGATGCCGATCCTGGCACGGACTGCATTTAGGGCAGCAGGTCCGATTCCTGCTGTGCCGGCCTTATCACATCGTCGCTACGTCGGAGGAAGGCCGGGAAATTCCCAGCCTCCGCATTTTGTGAATTAACGTTGTCCGCTTTAATCCGAGTTTTGTGGCTGCCCCTTTCGGGCCGCCGATCACCCAATCAACGCCTTTCAGAGTGTGCAGAATCAGAGTGCGTTCGGAGTCCCTCAGAGTCGTTGAAGCGGCAGTTGCAGCAGAACCTGCAGGAGGCGAGGTTACGGCATCGTGAGTCCCTGGCGCAGGCAAGGGATTGGGAAGCACACCGGAGTTTGAAAGGATCACGGCGCGTTCGATCAGGTTCTGTAGCTCGCGGATATTACCCGGCCAGACATACGAGCTAAGAGCCGACATGGTTTCCACCGGAATATGTTCGATTGGCCTTCCCATCCTGTGGCCAAAGATCTCGACAAAATGCGTCACCAGAGCTGGAATGTCTTCGCGGCGTGACCGCAACGGTGGTAGGAGGACCGGAAATACATTCAGACGATAGTAGAGATCGCTACGAAATTCGCCCTGATTTACCATCTCCATCAGATCACGATTGGTTGCAGCCACCAGTCGAACGTCGACCTGGTGAGTCCGAGCGCTGCCTAAACGCTCGAACTCTTGCTCCTGCAACACTCGCAGCAGTTTGGGCTGCAATGATGGCGGAATATCGCCAACCTCGTCGAGAAAGAGCGTGCCTTTGTCGGCCAGTTCGAATCGGCCAATCTTCTGCGCAATCGCACCGGTAAAAGCGCCTTTCTCATGGCCGAAAAGCTCACTCTCCAAGAGATCCAGAGGGATAGCCGCACAATTCAGCCTTATGAACGAGCGTGCGTATCGGGAGCTGATGTTATGAATCGCACGTGCAATCAGTTCCTTGCCGGTACCTGTCTCACCCTGGATGAGAACGGTGGAATCGGTAGGGGCAACGCGCTCCACCTGCTCGAGCACTCCCTCCAGCGCAGGACTGTTACCTATGACTTGCGCAAATATACGCTCAACAGAAACTTGATTACAGTTCCCACAACCTTGATTACCATTCCCGGATTTTTCGAAAGCTTCCACACAGGCCTCCCGGCGCTCGAGCGGCACACTTCCAAATCGGGCTTCAACTTTCCAAAGCCGCTCGAACACTCTCAATCAGAGCTACATCGTCGAACGGTTTGGCCAGAAATTCCACCGCACCCGCTCTCAGGGCCTGCATGCGCATCTTCGCGTCGCCATGCGCCGTGATGAAGATAGTAGGAATCCTGCAATACTCAGCGTTCAGTTTGGCCTGCAATTCCAGACCGGAGATTCCTGGCATGCGGATGTCTGCGATCAGACATGCCGTCGCGTGCTGTTGGCCGGACGTCAGGAACTCCTCCGCCGAGGCAAACGCTTGCGCCGATACCCCGAACGATTTCAGCAAACCTTGAAGTGCGCTACGCATAAGATCATCATCGTCGACAATCGAAACTATTTTCGTGTTGCCCTGAATCGCCATATCGAAAACTTAGCAGCGCCCCGATCGAGGCGCAATCATATCTTGGTATGAACGCTCTAATACTGTGTGGGAAGCCCCGGCCTTATTTGTGAGCGTGGCCTTTGGTAGGTAAAGCGACTTGAAAGCTGGCGCCGCACGAGGAATTATCAGCTGCCCACAGCCGGCTCGCCATGGGACTCTACGATGGAACGGCTGATGCGAAGTCCCATGCCAGTCCCGTGAAACTTGGTAGTAAAGAATGCGCTGAAAATCCGATCCGCCTGCGGTGGTGGGGGGGCCACTCCGATATCGCTAACGGATCTGCGGGACCGTTTACTTGCTCACCGGCGCCGAGACGATGTCTCTATGCAGCCGAGACGCAGGCATCGGTATTCGCGAGAGCCTCTTCGCGAGAGGAGAAACCGCTTGCCATGATGCAGGGTTCCGCTATTACATCGTGCAGTGATTCCTCACTGCCATATGCAATTACGTAATGTTCAGGAACAGCTTCCGTCTGAAGAGCTTCTATTACCGCATAGTGCAGCTTACAAAAATCCAATAACTCGTTCATACCTATACCCTCGCCCACTCACGTCCGTGGACTCAATACGCATTGAATAGGAGCAACTGGGATTCCAAACTCGGCGCTCGAGGTGATTCGCTGACTAATGTTGTCGAGGTGCAATAGCGAAATGTCATCAATAATTTCCCGAGCCATTTTTAATGGGACTTCTTGCAACTCAGAAACCTGCACAGCGAAGACGGCGAGCAATTCTGGACGGGTGTCCGCGGAAGGACACGCCTGCTCAATCGATCGATATTTTTCAAGAGATCGCGCTGTAGGTTTCCGAAAAGATTGACTTGCCGACAATTTCCAACTCGCTCCTGAATGGAAGCGCGATTGCTCGTTTCGAATGGGCAGCACGGGCGTCGTCGAATTTAGTGATGGATAAGGTAGGAAGGCTATGAATGATCAAAACAGAGACAAGTTGCCACAACACAGATTTTCACGAAGGAGTGTTCTGGGAATTGGTTCCGCCGCATTGGCTGCCATTGGATTCGCAGGCCTGACTGCCAATGCTCAAGAAAAAGCGAGTACGCAGAAGGCGGAGCACGATGGCAAGAGAGCTCTTGGAGCGCCCGGCGGAGAAACTGGTAGTCATTTCCGGGAACGGCCTTCGATTCGCCCCGGAGCGGAGTCAAAGCCGTTGAAGCTAGTCCGAAGCTAGGAATAGTTTCTTTTGAAATTGTGGACCAAATCGCGGCCTTGTTTGCCAATTGGGGCTTCCCGACGAACGTATCATT
>JAOAPG010000035.1 GCA_025462785.1 Acidobacteriaceae bacterium | reverse complement strand
CTGAATGATCTATCCCATCGTGAGGTTTGGAAATCCTGTCCTGGAAAAACCGGCAGCCCCAATAACGGTTTTTGACGACGAGCTAAAAACGCTGGTCGACGACATGTTTGAATCCATGTATGAAGCGCACGGTGTCGGACTGGCTGCGCCACAGATTGGAATTTCGAAGAGGCTTGCGGTCATCGACGTGACTTTCAAGGAGGATCCCGACGCCAAGCTGGTGTTGGTCAATCCGCAGGTGATTCATAAAGAGGGTAAACAGGCGCAAAGTGAAGGATGCTTGAGTGTTCCGGATTTTCGCGAGTCAGTTACGCGCGCTAAGAAGGTGACAATCCGTGCGCAGGACGTCAACGGTAAGTGGTACGAGAAGACAGGGGAAGATTTACTGGCGCGGGCCTTCCTGCACGAAATCGATCATCTCGATGGCAAGCTTTATATCAGCCACATAAGCGCGTTGAAGCGGGACCTGATCAAAAGAAAAATCCGCAAGCTGGTGAAGTTGGGAGACTGGTAAGCGTCACCCTTGGCAGATTGACTCATTAACTGATTGAACCATGACTCAATGATTCAATGACTCAATGAGTCAGCCCCTTAATCTTGTCTTCTGCGGTACTCCCAGGTTTGCCGTTCCGTCACTGGAAAAGCTTGTTGAGGCGGGCTTCCCTGTACGACTGGTAGTCACGCAAACGGACAAACCAAGGGGACGCGGCCTGGAGCTCACGGCTTCTCCCGTCAAACAACGGGCAATCGAATTAGGTCTGCCGATCAGCCAGCCAGAGAAGATCAAGAACAACGAGCAATTTCGCAATCAGCTCGCCGAGTTACGACCCGACGCTGTTATCGTTGTGGGATACGGGCGCATTATTCCGCAGTGGATGATCGATCTGCCGCCACTCGGGAACATCAACCTGCATGCGTCTTTACTACCCAAATACCGAGGAGCGGCACCTGTCCAATGGGCAATTGCTTCAGGGGAAACCGTCACTGGCAATACAACTATGCGCATTGACACTGGACTGGATACAGGCGATATTTTGCTGCAACAAGAGCTCGCAATTGAACCGCACGAAACCGCTGTAACTTTGGCGCCCCGATTGGCCGTCGCGGGAGCGGATCTGTTACTTGAGACGCTTAGGGGATTACCAGCTGGTAAGGTACAACCGCGTAAACAAGACGATGCCGAGTCCAGCTTGGCGCCGATTTTAAAGAAGGAAGATGGACGCATCGACTTTCACCGTCCCGCGCAAGAGATCTCCAATCGCCTTCGCG
Organism: Acidobacteriaceae bacterium; assembly: GCA_025462785.1. Classification (GTDB taxonomy): domain Bacteria; phylum Acidobacteriota; class Terriglobia; order Terriglobales; family Acidobacteriaceae; genus JAOAPG01. Next base: position 4,482 of record JAOAPG010000035.1, on the reverse strand, counting down.
GATTCCAGCCATGGCCGGGAGCTTTCACAAGCTTTCGTGGGAAGAACCTGAACGTCTGGGCGGCGAAATCAATCGATCGCCAAGTTTTGGGCCAGACTTCGGAAGCTGAAATGTTTGTTCAGGAACAATCGTTAATCGTGGTATGCGGTCGGGACACCGCTCTTGAGTTGATCGAAGTTCAGCCTGAAGGGAAGAAGCGCATTGCAGCCCGCGATTTCATTCACGGCTATCATCCTGAAGGCGAGAAGCTTGGCTTATGACGAGCCTTCTTTCCTGGCTTTTTAACAAAGTTGTCGCCTGATGGCTATCACTCCGGCTCGCGTTGCTGCATTCGACATCCTGTTGCGAGTTGAGCAAGAGGACGCCTATGGTTCCGACCTGCTTCACTCTTCTCAATATGCCGGGCTATCGTCGGCTGATCATGGCCTCGCGACCGAACTCGTAATGGGTGTTCTGCGGTGGCGATCCTTGCTCGACACAACAATCGCGAAAGTGTCTTCACAGGCAATACAGAAGCTGGATCCAGAGGTCCTCACCGCCCTGCGCCTGGCGGCTTACCAGCTTGCGTTTCTAGATCGAGTCCCGGAACGCGCCGCGGTACATGAGAGTGTGGAACTGGTAAAGCGGGCTCGCAAACGTTCCGCTGTGCCGTTTGCAAATGCTGTGTTGCGCAAGCTTGCCAAGGGAAAAAGCGACTTCACTTCAGCAGGACACGAGCTTGGTGACATTGAAGATTTCGGCGCCGCTTACGCGCATCCGGCTTGGCTTGTGGAGCGCTGGGTTAAAGAGTTTGGCGTCGACGCTGCCCGGGCGATTTGCGCATACGATCAGAAGATTCCAGAGACTAGCGTCCGACTTGACCATTTGCCGCTCGAAGAAGAGTTGAAGCAGGCCAACGTGGTGCTCGAACCGGGATGGCTGCTGATTTCATCCCGTCGCGTGCTTTCGGGTGACATCACTCAGACCCGGGCTTATCGTGAGGGCAAAGTACATATTCAGGACGAAGCCTCTCAATTGGTCGCGCTCCTTGTCGGCAGAGGAGCAAGCATTCTGGATTGCTGCGCGGCTCCTGGCGGAAAGTCCCGGATACTCGCGAAGCGTAACCCAGACGCGACTATCGTCGGAGTTGAGTTACATCCTCATCGTGCACGACTGCTAAGGAAGCTTGTTCCCGATGAAAACGTTCGCGTAATTGCAGCTGACGTTCGCGCCTTGCCCGTTAATGCCCAATTTGACCGCGTACTGGCGGACGTTCCATGCTCTGGAACGGGAACCCTCGCTCGCAATCCCGAAATCAAATGGCGACTCAAAGCTGAGGACCTTCCGGAACTGCAGGCTCGACAGCTAGGGATTCTGAGTTCAGCCATGACCCAAGTCGAGGCAGGAGGAAGGCTCGTCTACTCCTCATGCTCGCTGGAGCGAGAAGAGAATTCGGAAGTAGTAGAAAGAGCGATTGAGGAGAACCCATCTTTTCGCGTTGTCGATTGCCGCACTGAGTTGGAGCGCCTAAGAACGGAGGGCGAACTTGCGTTGCAAGACATCGATTCGCTAATCAGCGGGCCTTACTTGCGAACCATTCCCGGCATTCATGCCTGCGATGGTTTTTTTGCGGCGATTCTAGAGAAACAGTAAGGCCGTTTATCTCACTACAAAGCTAATTGTCGCGCCGGTGATAACTTTCTCGCCTGCTGCCGGATTTTGCGAAATAATGATGCTACTCGGAGATTGAACGGGCGGCGGCGGGACGGGAGCGGAATCACTAGCCGGTGGCGCTGCGACGGTCACACTTCCTAATCGCATTCCAGCATTTTGCAAGGTCGAGGTAACGCTACCGAGTTGCTGTCCCACGAAACTCGGCATTACGAAAGCTTCTGGTTGCGGAGCTGCGTTGACCAGAAGGCTTATCTTGGGCGCAGCAACTCCGCTGGCATTGGCCGGTGGACTTTGCGAGATGACCTGATCGGTTATGCCCGAAGCTTTCGCGGAAGGGCCCGGGATTGCTATCTGCGCGACTTCACTCACATCAAGTCCGCGACGGCGGATGTTGATTTCAGCCACACGCTCGCTCTCGCCAACTACGCTCGGAATCTCGGTACGCTGTGGTCCCAGGCTCGCTGCAACGCGAACTTGCCATCCACGGCGCACATGCGTGCCCGCAGTAGGCGACTGGGAGACGATCTTTCCTTCCGGAATGGTAGGGCTGTAGTACTGACGTTCAACGTTGACTTCCAGGCCCTGACCTTCCACAAGGCGTTTCGCCTCGGCAGGAGCTTTGCCAACCAAGTCAGGAACAGAGACCTCGCCGCCATGAATAGCGAATCGCATTGCGGTCAGCGCGGATACGAGCGCGACTATTACAAGCACCAACCCTAATAGGACGAGCCGAAAGAACGCCTTCATCGAGATGCTTTCATGCGAAGGACGATTATACCGTCGTGATGGAAAGTAATAACCAGCAGAGTGCGCGAATCTTCCGCGAACTGCAGAGAGATCGGCTATCCAACAAATTCTTAGTGAGTTTCTTCTACGGCGGGAGCGGTATCTGGTGTATCTAATTTCTGAGCGCTTACAACCGCAGGCAGATCGGGCACTTGAAATTGGCCGGGGTCTTTGCCTTCCAGTGCCGTTTTCATGAAATCCATCCAGATTGGCAATGCTGCTCTAGCTCCGGTTTCCTTTGCTCCTAACGATTTCTTCTCGTCGAAGCCTACCCATACTCCGCATGTCGTTGAGGGCGAAAAGCCAACGAACCACGCGTCGGTGAAGTCGTTAGTAGTACCAGTCTTTCCTGCCAGCGGGTATTTCATGGAGCTCGCAGCGAGGCCAGTCCCATGCAGCACGACTTCACGCAACATGGAGGTCATGATTCTCGCAGTGCGCGCGCTCACGACGTCTTTCACGTCGGGATAGTCCTCTTCGAGCACTCTGCCTTCATAGTCGGACACCTTCGTGATGTAACGCGGAGTGATTCGGACTCCATCGTTGGGGAACACACTATAAGCGGAGGTCTGCTCGAAGAGTGTGATGTCTGCCGCGCCAACCGCGATCGGCAGGTATGGCGGAATATTGGCCGTGATACCGAAACGATGCGCGTAGTCGATCACATTCTTGATCCCTATACTGTCCGCGAGCTTGAGGGCTGGAATGTTTCGCGATTGCGCCAGAGCCCGCCGCAGCGTGATAGTGCCCTCGAAGTTCACTTCGTAATTGTGCGGAGTGTACGGACCGGAAGCGGTCTGAAATGTGGTGGGCACGTCTGCAATCGTGTCATCGGGTTTTGCTCCTTGATCGATTGCCGCGGTGTAGACGTACGGTTTGAATGACGAGCCGACTTGCCGTAAGGCTTGGGTCGCGCGATTGAATTTCGATTCGTTGAAATCACGCCCGCCAACCATTGCTTTGATTTCGCCCGTAGCATTGTCGATCGCTACGAGCGAGCCCTGTGCGCCAGAGTCTTGCTCAAGGCTGACTTTTGCGTTTCCACCCGCGGAAAGCGAGAGAATTTTCACGTAGACCACATCGCCGGGCTTGAGAATGTCCTGAAGTTTATGTTGCGTCCACGCCACATCGGCTTGTGCGAGGCTGGCCCTATATCGGCCAAAGTCGACGTTCACAGTGCCTGGAGCCACCTTGGTGACTAGGGCATGAATGTAGGAATTTACTTCCGGCTCGTCCTGCCAATCAGGATTTTCGTAATTGGTAAGACTGCCGCCGTTGCTTACAACATTCTCCAGCTTGCCCTTCCATCCGTGGCGGCGTTCATAAGCGGCTAAGCCATCCAATACTGCGTGATTCGCGGCGCGCTGCAGGTCCATATCGAGCGAGGTATAGACCCGGAGGCCGCCTTCATGTACCTGATCGGTGCCGTATTTATTTTCGAGGTAACGGCGTACGTCTTCAACAAAATAGGGCGCAAGGGAGTTGGGATCATGCGCCAACCGCAGTTGCAGCGGCTGGTTACGAGCCTCGATAGCTTGCTGCGCCGTGAGTTTGCCATCTTCAAGCATCGAATTGATCACGAGGTTGCGGCGCTTAACGGCGTGATCAGGGTGGTTGATCGGCGAATAATATCCTGGACCTTTGGGTAGTCCGGCCAGCAAGGCGGCTTCGTCCAGCGCGAGCTGCTTTGCGGGTTTGCTGAAATAGTATTCGGACGCGGCTTCGAATCCATAGACTCCGTGCCCGAGAAATATCTGGTTCAAATACAGCGTGAATATCTGTTCTTTGGTAAAGCGACGCTCCATCTGAATCGCCAGAAGAGCTTCCTGAATCTTGCGATGAAAATTTCGATCGGGACTTAAGAAAAGATTTCGGGACAGCTGCATGGTGAGAGTGGAGGCTCCCTGTACTTTGCCGCCGGATTCGATGTCGCGATAGGCCGCACCAGCGATCCGCCACACATTAATGCCTGAGTGCCGATAGAAGTCTTTGTCTTCGATCGAAACCAGGGCATCGCGTAAAACCTGGGGATAATCGTTGTAC
>JAOAPG010000030.1 GCA_025462785.1 Acidobacteriaceae bacterium | reverse complement strand
GCCGCCGTAGTGATCGGGGTGACTGTGGCTGTAGATTACAGCCACGACCGGCTTGCGTGGACGATGCGCAAAATAGAGGTCGAGAGCTTCGCGCGCTGCTCCGGGTGAAGTGAGTGTGTCGATGACGATGAGACCGGTCGTACCCTCCACAATCGTCATATACGCCTGCGAGAAACCGCGGACCTGATAAACGCCGTCGCTGACCTTAAATAATCCGTTTGTGGCGTTGAGTTGCGCCTGACGCCAAAGACTTGGATTTACGGTCGGCGGCGCCTCGTGCTTAAGAATTGCGTAGCGATCCGGGTTGGCTGCGTCGTGTGTTGTCGCGATGAATCCCCGCATCGCGTCCTCGAAGTCTTGTCGATCGCTAAACGGCAACTGCGATTGGACAGCCCTGTTGGCGGCTGCGACATTAGGTTCTGCGGTCTTGGTTTGCTGAGATTGTGCAGGATGAACAATAGTCGTTATCGCGATGAAGCACGCTGTCCATCGTGCTCGCTGCCAGTTCAAAAAAACCGACCGGGCCATTAAAGTTGGTCGCGTCGTGCGGCTTGTTGGCCCACAACCACTCGTGATTTTCTGTGCGACTCTCGCGTTGGGCAGTGGGATTTTTCCCAATCGGGACAATTTCCACCAAGGAGCGTCGGACCGCGCGTTGCCTTCCGGTGATGTTAGTTCATGAGGTGCGGACATGTTGTTCTGCATACTTACTCCTTGCGTCCTTAAATTTCATAAATAGTCCCACATCAAATGCGGGTAAGCGTTGCAGCACGCTCGCGTGAACAAAGAAAAGCTTCAAAGACAAGCTCGACAATCGGCAACGGCAACTTCTTGCCGTGTCACTCTTCATGTTGTTCCGGCAACACCACATCTTTGGGATCCTTGTCATCCCGGAGACCGAGAAATACTGGGTGCCGCAGTTTGCCGTCCTTGGTCCATTCCGTGTAGGAAATCTGAGCAACCAGCTTCGGCGACAAGAATGTCGCATCCCGAATGCGAGGAAGATCTTCGACAGGCGGCTGTTTCCTTTTGAGCGACTGAAACCTACGATAGAGCGAGGCGAGAGCATCCCGATTAAATCCGGTACCCACTTTTCCGAAATATCGCAGCTTACCGTTCTGGTAAGCCCCCAGCAGAAGTGCGCCAAAATATTCTCGAGACCCGGATGGCTCGGTGTAGCCAATAATGATGAATTCGTCCTCCTGGTTCACCTTCACTTTTAGCCAGTCACGACTTCGTCCCTCGACATACACCGAAGCCAATCGCTTCGCTACCAAGCCTTCGTACCCTCGTTGTTTGGCAATTCGAAACGCTTCCAGGCCATTTTCAGCAAGCCTGCGAGACAAAATCAACGCATCATTCTGATACACCGAATGCTCTAGTTGCGCGCGCCGCGTCGAAAGAGGCTCTTGCCGCAAGTCCTTGCCATTTACGTATAGGCAATCGAACACGGCGTAGTGAGCACGACCGACTCGCCGCTGCAGCAACTGAAACCGCGAAATCTTGTGGCGGTCCATTGCGATGACTTCGCCGTCGAGCAACAAGGTCTTCAGCCGCAGAGCTTGGATTCTGCGAGCAATCGCCGGGAAGCTTTCGGTGCGATCCTTGTCATTCCGGCTAAGCAATGTGACCTGGGATCCCTCTTTGTACGCGAGGATACGAATACCGTCATATTTCTCCTCGTAGACCCATCCGTTCGCGTGAAACGGTTTGTCCACCAACGTGGCCAGCATCGGTCGCACACGAAATGGAATCTTGTCTTTCACCGCGTTTCAGATGCGAAGGATAGCTCCGAAGTTCTAGTTATAATCACCAGCAGATCTTTTGAAGGGCGAAGAAGGATGGTGCCGAAATCACCGGAAGGAGAGGAACGGCGACGAAGTCAGCTCTATGGTTCGGCTCTCGTTTTTTCGCTCCCGCATGCACGACATGGATAGGGGCAGTTCTGTTTTGGCTCAGGCGAAGTTTCGCGTCAGGCAACACTCGCATTACGTCTGCGGTGCTAAGCCCAGCACGTCGCCAAAAATACCAACACAGCGGACCGCCCGCGAGATTTCCAAGTTTGACGTACGCGCCTTCTGAGGGTTCTAGTACGCCGCGTTCCCAGCGTGAAGCCGACATGGGCGAGAAGTTTTTATTCCTTCCACGACGACGGGGCATGCCACATTTTACTTCGTTGATCTTTGCGACCGGGTGTTCGCTTATTTTCCGATATAAATTGCCCCTTAAAAATCCGCCAGCCCTCGGAGAAGGGCGGCGGCTTTTCTTTTTGCCGGGCCTTGGGCCTCCATCGGCTCAATCCTTAATTGCTGCTGGAAGGTGAAGCTGCCTCTGACACACTGATACTTCCGCTCACGTACCGCTTTCCGCCTTGGACAATCCGTATCGCATTGAGCAGCTCTTGTCCCGCTTCGGACTTCAAGATGTATCCGTTGCCGCCTGCGAGAAAAGCTTCTTTGACCAAATTGCTCGAATCATGCTCACTCATGAAAATGACGTGCGACAAGGGCGAGACTGCACGGATGCGGCGGGCGGCTTCGATGCCGTTAATCCCCGGCAGGCTGATGTCGAGAAGAACTACATCTGGGAGAAATTCCTGAGCTTTCTCAACAGCGTCTTCTCCGTTCGCACTCTCGCACACAATGTCAAAGTCGGGAGCGAAGGATAAAATGCGACAAATGCCCATTCGTACAACGGGGTGATCGTCCACTACCAAAACTCGGGTGCGATGCACTTCGAAGTTCCTCTAGAATGCTTTAATCCTAGTTGCCATAACCTAAGCTGGCTATAACCCTAAGGTCAACCACTTTCGGTTCTCAAGAGATTTACTTTTTCCCTACATACAAAAAGTAAGGAGTTGTGATTCCGCCGTAGGACTAAAGCGGCAAACACTGCGGCTGTCCCTGCGGCAACTAGGACTTAAATTGAGGAACTTGACAGTGTGGTTATAACGCCTACGATGGCGATATGTTTAATAAAAAGTCGGTGACGAACTGAGAAATAACAGCAGAAAACTCTCTCCGGAAATTCGCACAACTTTAGATTCTCTTTCGTTCGCATCGCAAAAAACGTTCCATTGTCCGCAATGCGGCAGCGCAATGGCTACTGTCGGTGCGGAACTCTGGATATTCGGAAGCGACCAGCAGTGGAACATAAAACTGCCGTTCTGTCTCCAATGTTCCGGTCAGGCGATCAAGGCCGCTGCGGCCTAGCTCCAGATGCGCTACGAAACCGGCTTCCCCGTATGCGTCGCTGACGACCCTTTATGCAGTGTCGTACTAGGCACCGCTAAGCTTCTCGACGACTTCAAGCTGTTGCGTCGCGTTGCCATCGACTAGATTCGAGTGCGCAGGCTCGCACGTTTGAGAGAGTAGCTCTTGGCGCCTAACGGTTTCGATGTCGGTCCAGTTCCTCCGACTCGAATTCGAGGACGCTCATCGCGGTCGGGCTATTCGGATCCAGGGTGGCGGGAACCACTGGGTTTATAATTCTCAAAATGTCCTGAAGCTCTTTTTCAAGGCCCTTCTTTGTTCTGCATTCATTAGCGTTTCTCCTTGCCCCCCTGCGCAGTGGCGGCCGAAAGCGGCCCGCCTAGGTTGTCCTTTTTTCCTTGCAGTGCGCCGATTCTCTTCCGGAGCCCGCTTTGTGTGCTGAATACCGCACGATTGGATCGCAGCTGCCCGGCTCCATAGGGTGGAGCACGGCGACTCCTCGTATGCCTTTCCCCCGATACCGCTGTCGCCGTTCATGGTGATGAAATGCCCGACATGCGGCGGGACCCAGAACTCGTCTTCCCAAACCCTCGGGGCTGCCATCCGCTTGCGTTACAACGAACGATGAACTCAATCAGCCCATTGCCTCCTGCCTTCCTAGTCTGAATCCCTCTCAGAGTAAACCAAGGGGAGTCGCCGGCTCCCGAGAGGGGCAAGCCATTGGTCGCGCTGCGTTAGTACATCCTCGCTCGCCGCCGGCAGGCACAATCGCAAAAATCAGCTAGACCGTTGATGCATCTGGCAACAAGTGATCAAGGCTCCACAGCCCTCCACCCGCGGCCGAAAACGCCAGTCTGCTAAGTGCCGGCAGAGCCTTGCAGAGTTCTCTCTCACTGTTTCAAGTAACGAAGCGCAACACATCCTGATTTAAATGGCTTTGACTCAATCAGTTTCAATTGCAATTTCTCGGGCAGGCTGACGCCCTCCATCAATCGTCTGCCTTCTCCAACAATGGTTGGCATAACGACAAAACGATATTCGTCAATCAGGCCAAGCTCCATTAGTTGTGAAGGAACATCTACACCGCCGACCAAAATATTGTTGCCCTGTTCTTGCTTCAGTTTAAGTATTTCGTCGCGAAGGTTCGTACGAACAATTCTCGTATTTTCATCTTCAGCGCTGGCCAACGTTCGTGAAAAATCAATCTTCTTCTTGGATACAAAGGTCTGAGCAAATTCGATATCCGCTTTTGTCTCGGACTGGCTTTTTGCGATATCAGGCCAATAAGGAATCATCAATTGATAGGTTTTACGCCCATAGACGAGCAGGTCAACATCTCGCAAGAGGTGCGTGT